>JAOADM010000069.1 GCA_026417315.1 Limisphaera sp. | reverse complement strand
CCACCTGGTCGGCGTAATCCTGAAGCAGCGCACGACAGGTTTCGTAGGCGTCGCCCCACTGCTCCAGGGCTTTGAACCGTTCGGCGAGCAGAAGCAGGATGCGATAGCGCTGCTGGGGCGAGGGAGAGAGCTTGAGGGCCCGCTGCCAGGTCAGGGCCGCCGAGTGGGGTTTGCCCTGGAGATCGTAAAGTTCGGCCAGCTTCTCGGTGAGCACGGCACTGTCGCGGGTGACGGGACAGTTTTCGAGGTAGGCCACCATGTCGGCCACCGGAGCGCCACGGGCGAGGTTGAGGTTGACGAGGCGCAGGTGGGACCAGGCCACCAGTGGGGAGGACCGGGCTTCGAGCTCTGCGTGCAGGGCGCTGGGCGACCGGCCAAACGGCCGGTATAGCGGGTCCCCGATCATGGTCATCTGCCAGGACAGGGCAGGTTGGCAGGCCCAGGCGGCCTCGCCGAAACTGAACCCTTGAAGGACCAGACGGGAGACGAACACGGTAATGTCGGGGGTTCCGCCCAGGTACGGCTCGTACACGGGCCCCATGGTGATGGTCACGCCACGTTGGAGGAGCGGCCCCACCCAGTGGCGCTGGACACTGCGCAGGTCGGCGGCGGCAAAGGAATGCAGGTGATAGGCGAAGGCGCCGGGCATGAACTCCGGGGCCGGACGCGCCAGGGCGCCGCCGATGTTTTCCGCGTACCAACCGGCGTAGAAGGCCACGTGACTGAGTGGAAATGAAACCGGCAGGATGGCCTCGTTCGTGTCCACCACGGTTTCCATGCCGAGCAGCCGGCACATTTCGGCTGCCTGCCGAAGCATGTCTTCGCCCGCCTGAAGACCGGGCTCGACCTGGCCACGACAATCGAAATAAAAGCGTCCCCACAGCCCGTCGCGTTGGGCCTGTTGGGCCTTGTCGACGAGCGCCCGCGCAATCTCGGGCGTCGGGCCGTCCAGGCGCGCCACCAACAACAGGCCGTTGGTGGGATGGAGACCGGCTGCGTTGGTGGTGCCGTAGTGAGGATTCACCAGGGGCCCGACCAGCGGATAGCCGCGCAGGGCCATGGGCAGGCAGGCCAGCTCCGAGTCCACCGCGGCCTCATTCCGACGCAGTTCGAGCCGCAGGCTTTCGCTTTCCGACTCGTACAAGCCCGTGTCGGGTTTGATGCGCCAGGGAATGCCGTAGCAAAGAACCGCATAGCGAATGGCGGAGCGGACAACGCGCAGCCGGGGACGGGACTGGGACTCGTTGCCGGGCGGGGCGGTTTCGACCTGCATCAGGCCGGAATTGGTCAGGGCTCGCAGCAAGGGTTCCAGGAGCAGATCGCGATACTCGGCCCGGGACATTTCAGCTCCGGTGGAGAGTTTGAATCCGAAGAGCTGGTTGGCGGGCACATTCCGGGTGCGGGCGTAGTGTTCTGCGACGGCGCGCGACTCCGGCACGGCAGTGTTGTACAGCACGATCACTTCGGCGCCCTCCGTGGCCGCAACGCGAAGGGACACGGAGAACCCCATGACCCATGCTGCCAACTGGCCGAAACGGAGACAAAGCCGCCCGGGCCGGGACGGTCGCCGGGGCTTGCGGGGATTGGACTCAGGAACGGGCGGGTGCATGGGAACACTCCACGGCATCGGCCAGGGACACCGGATCCTCCAGCCGCAAGCGCAGGCCGTCGTAGGCGAGCTCGACCCCTGCGGGCAGATCGGCATTCACCACGTCGTGGTCGTAATCATGCGTGAGATGGGTGAGCAATGTATGCCGGGCGCCAATGCGGCGTGCGGCGGCCAGGGCCTCATCCAGGCACATGTGCGTGGGGTGCGGCCGAAAACGGAGGGCATCGAGCATGGCGATGTCGACCCCTTGGACCTGGCGGATGACGTCGGGGGGGACCGTCTGGCAATCATTCAGGTAGGCCAGTCGCTTGCGGCCGTTTTGCTCGAAGAGGTAGCCGGTGGTGGTAAAACGGCCGTGCGGCAGGGGCAGGGGCGTGATCCGAAGGTCCCCCAGACTGAAGGGGCCCTCGACGATGTGAGGTTCGGGGATGAAGTAGCCCTTGGGCCATGGACCGTCGTGGAAGGCATAGGCGAAAACGCGGCGGAGATCGGCCATGGTGGCGGCGTCTGCGTACACCGGCAGCGCACGCCCGCCGCGCAGATCGCAGAACCGGCGGCAATCGTCCAGGCCCATGATGTGGTCGGCATGACTGTGCGTGAACAGCACGGCGTCGAGCCAGCGAATGTTCTCCCGCAGGACCTGGAGTCGAAACTCCGGAGGCGTGTCCACGACCAGTTTCACCGTCGGCGTGGCCACGTAAATGGCGGAGCGGGTCCGATGGTTTTTGGGATTGGCCAGGAATTCGGGCGGGTACTCGTGCCCGATGAGGGGCACGCCCTGGGAAGTGCCCGAGCCCAGAACGATCAGTTCGAACGCCATGCCACGATTTTTCCTTTGCCAACGCGGGGACGCCCTCTTGAATGAAGGACGTCGCCTTTCGCAACGGCGGGCCCGATCGGGCCGCCGATCGGATGCAAAACTTAGCATGCTGCGTACGCTGCGCATCAAAAACCTTGCGCTGGTGGAGGACCTGACCTGGGAACTCGGTCCCGGTTACAACGTCATCACGGGGGAGACCGGCGCCGGCAAATCCATTCTGATCGGCGCGCTCGAGCTGGTCCTGGGGGAACGGGCCGACCGCACCCGGTTGCGCAGCGGGGCCGACAGCGCCACGGTGGAGGCGGTCTTCGACGTTCAGGATCTCCGGATCCCCCTGGCCGACTGGCTGGAGGAGAACGGGCTCGAGCCCTGCGAGGACGGTCGGTTGGTGCTGAAACGCACCGTGACGGCATCGGGCCTCAACCGACAGTTTGTGAACGGCACGCCCACCACGCTGGCCGTGCTGAAACGGCTGGGGGACTGGCTGGTGGACATTCACGGTCCGCACGATCACCAATCGCTGTTGCAGCCCGGCCGACAATTGGACCTGCTCGATGCCTATGGCGGCCTGCAGGAGCTGCGGACCCGCTTTGCGCAGGCCTGCCAGGAGCGTGCCCGCCTGGAACAGCAACGGGCTGCCCTGGCCATGGATGAGGCGGCCCATGCCCGGCAGGTGGACCTGCTTCGGCACCAGGTGCGCGAGATCACCGAGGCCCGCCTCCAGCCCGAGGAGGAAGAGACCCTTCCGGCTCTCCACCAGCGCTTGAGCAACGCCGCCCGCCTGCTGCAACTGTCGCGCGCCGCGTTGGATCTCCTGTCGGAAAGCGAGTCGTCGATCCTGCAGCAAGCCGGGGTCATGGGCCGGGCCCTGCAGGAATTGCAGCGGCTCGATCCCGCCGCAAGGGAGTTTGTGGAAAGCCACGCCCGGGCCGTCGAACAGTGGCGGGCCCTGCGGGAGGATTTGTCCCGCTATGCCGATCGCCTCGAGCTGGATCCGGAGCGGCTGCAGGAGGTCGAACAGCGTTTGGACCTCATCCACAGCCTCAAACGCAAGTACGGCCGGACGGTGGCCGAGGTACTGGCGTTTGGCGAACAGGCCCGTCGGCAGTTGGAAACGCTGGAACAGCGCGAGGCGGAACTGGCGCGGTTGCAGGCGGCGATTGCCCAAGTGGACCAGACGCTGCGCGCACTCGGGGCCGAGCTGACGGAGCGACGGCGCAAAGTCATTCCCGGCCTCACCCGTGCCGTGGGCCGGCAGCTCGAGGACCTCGGCTTCCGCCAGAGCCATTTCGAGGTGCAGCTGGAGTCCGAACTGGACGCGTGGACCGCAGGGCCGCCCCCGGCCCCGACCGGATTCGACCGGATCGAGTTTCTGTTCGCGCCGAACCCGGGGGAACCGCCGCGGCCGTTGCGCGCGATTGCCTCCTCCGGTGAGCTGGCACGGGTCATGTTGGCGCTGAAAACCGTGCTGGCCGCTCAGGATGAGATTCCGGTGTTGGTGTTCGACGAGGTGGACGCCAACGTGGGTGGCGAAACGGCCCATGCCGTGGGGGCGAAAATGCGCGAAATCGCGGCGCATCGGCAGGTCCTTTGCGTGACGCACCTGCCGCAGGTGGCCGCGGCGGCCTCGCACCACTGGGTGGTGCGCAAGTCGGTGCGGCAGGGACGCACGGTGTCCGAGCTCGAGCCCCTGGAGGCTTCGGCCCGAGTGGAGGAGCTGGCGCGGATGCTGGGTGGGCGGACCGAGGAGGCGTTGCGGCATGCCGCGGCGCTGTTGGAATCCGCACAGGGCGGCCGGCCCCGTTCCGCGGCCCGGAATCGTTGAGGCGCCTGTTCGGCCGGCTCAAAACCCGCAGGAGACAGCCGGCGGAGGCAGCTCGCGCCGGATCCGCTCCAGCACATAGCCAAAGCCGGGCCCCTGCACCGTCGAGAGATCCACGCACCCGTAGCGGCGTTCGTAGAGACCCGGATGGACTTCCGCCTCGGGTGCAGAGGCGGCCGGGTAGAACTGCATGGCATTCGTTTCCACCCCCATCAACGTCGGAAGGTGCGCCGCCAGTTGGACGTGGGGGATTTGTGCGAGCATGGGATTGGTGAGGTCCTGCACCATCAACGCCATCCCGTGGGCGCGCGCCCAACAGGCGGCCAGGATGGCTCCCGTCTGGGTCTTGCAGGTTTTGAGTGCCACCCCGTTCCAACCGAGCTGCCGACCCAGCCGCACCAGACGCCAGTCGTGGGCGCTTTCGTCGAGGAACAGCGGCTTGCGCGCCGCCACGCTGTGGACGTCGCGGGGATGGGCCTCCAGGTCGTAGGGAAACGGTTGCTCCACGTACAGCAGCATGCCGTAGATCCGCGGGTACTCCTCGCGCAGGCGATCGAGAATGTCGTTCACGTAATCCGGGTCTTGGACGGTGCAATTGAAATCGGCGGACAGCCAGTGCACGTCCTGGGCCAGGGCGATGCGCCCCACCCGCACCAGGCGATCGTAGTCCCAGGCTGCGTCCGTGCCCCGCAGTTTCACCTTCAGACATTTCAGGCCGTCGCGCCGGATCCAGTCGGACAACAGGACCGGGTACCCATCGTCCGGTTCCCTGCCGGTCAGCTCCCAGGGCTCCAGCGCGTCCAGACCACCCACCAGGTGCCATGCGACCAGTCGGTCGCGTCGCTGCGACAACAGAAAGTCCGCCGGATAGCGATCCCGAAAGGATACCGAGGTCCCTGGCGCAGGCTGTAAATACCGGCTCAAGTCGAACCGGAGGAAGGCCGAGGTGTAGGTGGCGTACACGGGCCGGCCCACGTGATGACCGAACGCATCGTGTGTGGCCAGATCGAAAGGCGACACGCAAACCAGTGCAGCCAACCACGGCATCGGCTCCCGGCCGCGCCGGTGGCGCTGGTTGAAACCCTGCCAGAAACCGGGCAACACGGTTTCCAGAAAGGCATGCCCGAGTTCCAGCGGATGACCTTCGACGCGGATCGCCGCCCAGAGCCCGGTCAGTTCACGACAGAACTGCTGCAGCGTGTCCAGTCGTTCGGCGTACGGCAGCGAGCTCGGCCACACCCACTGGACGCTGAGCGGCGTTTCGCCCCAGCCCTCCGCCGTGTGACCCTGGCGATCGGTCACGCGGACTCGCACCCGCGCACAAGTGACCGTGGTCAGCGATTCCGTGCCGAACTTGAGCGGGACCCGTGTCGTCACGGGCAGAAACCGGAGTTCCGCCGCTACGGGCCGTACGTCGGTGCTCGCGCCCATGGACCGCGATGTAGCGAGGGACGGTCCTTTGCTCAAGCGCTTTTCGGGAGTCGCACAGCCCGCGGGGCTTTTTGCAGCGGCTCAGGGCGGTGGATCCAGACGCGCCAAATACCGGGCCGGGTCGGCCAGGAATTTTGCACGGCAGTCTGTGCAACAAAAGGCAATCAAACGCCCGCCGTGCACGGCGGTGACCTCGGGCTTGGCGGGTTGCCCGGAGACCGGGCAGTTGCGATTGGCGGGGAGCTTGCCCAGTTGGCCGGGAGGCGGGTTGGCCAGTTGGGCCAGCCGGGGCGTGTAACGGGCCGGATCCTTCTGGAACGCGGCGATGCAGTTGGTGCAGCAAAAGGCAACCAACTGGCCCTCGTGCCAAACGGTACGTGTGGGATCGGCCAGCTTGTCCGAGACCGGGCAGATGGTGTTGATGGGCACGCCGGGAGCCGGGAGCGGCGGGTCGGGCTCGGTGCCCAGCTCCACGGTCAACCGTGCCTGCTCCAATCGGGCCTGCAACTGTTCGAGCTCCCTTTGCCAGGCCTGCAGTTCCGGCCGTTGTGTCCGTGCCTGCTGCAGGGCTTGCACGGCCTCCGGGCGCACCCGGGTCTGCCACAAATAGAGCCGGCGCAGCCGTGGCAGTTCCGCCAGCACGGTCAGACCGGTCTCCGTGATGGCGGTGCCGTAGAGGTTGAGCGATTCCAGCTCGGCCAACCCGCGCAGGGCAGCCAGGCCGGCGTCGGTGATACCGGTGCGGTCGAGTTGCAGCCGTTCCAGACGGGGCATGGCGGCCAGGGCGGCCAGGCCGGCGTCCGTGATGGCCGTGCCACTGAGATCGAGCCAGCGGATGTGCGGCCCCAGTTCGGCGGCCAACCGGCCCAGCGCAGCGTCGGTGAAGCGCGGGCCCGCGACGGCGGCATTGACCTGAAGCCAGGGGTCCTCGGACGCCAGGGGCGTGATGGCGATCCCGAGCTCCGCAACCAGGGCCTCGATCCTGGGCCGCAACGATTCCGCAGACGGCAATGGTGCCGCGGCCTGCGCGGGTGTGCCCGGAGCGGCTTCGCGCGAAGTCGAGACGGAGGTCCGGAGCAGGCGCTGTCGGATGGGCTCGGGCGGCGTCAATTCGGCCAGGGTGCGATTGGTCGGAGCCCCTGCGCCAATCCACCATGCCAACAGGTCCAGGTCTGCCGGTTCGGGCTGCGGTTTGCCCTCCGGGGGCATGTGATCGTCGTGGTCCAACGGCAGCCGCATGCGTTGCAACAACAGACTGGCGTCGGGCTGGCCGGGGGCGATCGCCGGGCCGGAATCGCCTCCGATCCACAACCCGGCTGCGTGGTCCAATCGCAACCCGCCTCGTGCCTTCTCGGACCCATGACAACTGACGCAGTACCGATCGAACACCGGTTGAATGCCGTGGAGGTAAATGTCGAACGCGGCAGGGTCCGTGCTCGCGGGTCCGACATCCGCAGCGGCCGACGGACGTGGACCGAGCCACGCTTTCCACCAGGCAGGCGCGTATCGCGTCAGGTAATCGCGGCCGTGGGTGAGCGAGCCGCCGTAATGGCTGGCCGGCACCAGCACCGCGCAGCAGGCGACCAGGAAAAACCGATACAGACCGGAGCGACGCAGCGAGTGGGCCAGGGCCATCAAGCAGGTCAGCACGGCCACCGCCAGACCCGTGAAGCGATGCTTTTGGAGCAGGGCCGCATCGTAGCCGCCCGGCGCGGCCAACAACCAACCGCACAAAGCGGCCGCCAGCGTCGTGGGGACCAACAAAACCAGCAACGGGCCTGCCGCGGCCCGTACCACGGCGCGCCGGGGCCGGAACGTGGCCACCAGCTCCAGAAACACCAGGGCGATCACCAGCCCGATGGGCAGGTGCACCAAAAGCGGATGGAACCGACCCAGAAAGAGCGACCAGTCCGCCGCGCTCATGCCGATGTTTTAGCTCAAAATGCCGTGAATGACACGAGCTTCCTCGGTCCCGGTCAGGCGCTGGTCCAGGCCCTGAAACCGGTACGTGAGCCGGCGATGGTCGATGCCCATGCAATAAAGGATGGTGGCGTTCAGATCCCGAATGTGCACCGGATCCCGCACAATGTTGTAGCTGAAATCGTCCGTTTCGCCGTACACGAGGCCGCCCCGAACCCCGCCGCCGGCCATCCACATGGTGAAACACCGCGGATGATGGTCGCGACCGTAGTTGGTCCGGGTCAACTCGCCCTGGCAGTAAACCGTTCGACCGAATTCGCCACCCCAAACCACCAGGGTTTCCTCCAGCAGGCCCCGTTGCTTGAGATCCAGGATCAACCCCCGGCAGGCGCGATCAATGTCGCGGCACTGGAGCGACAGGTCGCGCGGCAGGTTTTCATGCGTGTCCCATTCGCGGTGGAGGATTTGCACCACCCGGACCCCGCGTTCGACCAGCCGCCGCGCCAAAAGGCAACTGGCGGCAAAGGTGCCGGGGACCGTGACCTCCGGCCCGTACAAGTCGAGCACGGACCGGGGCTCGTTCTCCAGATCCGTCAGTTCCGGGATGGACGTTTGCAGGCGAAAAGCCATCTCGTACTGTGCGATGCGGGTCTGGATTTCGGGGTCACCGCTCCGTTCGTAGGCCATCTGGTTGAGTCGGGCCAGACCATCCAGCATGGTGCGACGCGCGGCGGCATCCACGCCACCGGGATTGTTGAGGAACAGCACCGGATCGCCCACGGCTCGCAAGGGGACGCCCTGATACCGGGCGGGCAGGAAGCCGGAGCCCCACAGCCGCTGATACAGGGCCTGCGCGTCCCGCTTCGAGGACCATCGCGGCGTCATCACCACGAAGGCGGGCAGATTCTCGGATTCACTGCCCAGCCCGTAGGAGATCCAGGCGCCCAGGCTGGGTCGGCCCGGGATCTGACTGCCGGTCAGGAGGTAGGTGGCGGCCGGGTCGTGGTTGATGGCCTCGGTGTGCACGGTTTTGATCACCGCCAGTTCGTCCACCACCTGGGCGGTGTAGGGCAACAGTTCGCTGACCCAGATGCCGCTCTTGCCGTGCCGGGCAAACTTGAAGATCGAAGGGGCCACGGGGAACCGCTTTTGCCCCGAAGTCATGGTGGTCAGGCGTTGGCCCTGGCGCACCGAGTCGGGCAGCTCGGTATCGTACAGTTCCTGCAGCCGGGGTTTGTAATCCCACAGATCGATCTGCGAAGGGGCCCCGTTCATGAAGAGGTAGATCAGGTGCCGGGCGCGGGGTTTGAAGTGGGGCAGGCCGGGCAGGCCCGGATGGGCACGGGCTTGTAGTTTGTCGGCGCCGCGCAGCAGCTCCGGCAACATCAGGGTGGCCAGGGCGATGCGGCCGGCGGCGAGGCCCGTGCTCTTGAAAAAGGCCCGACGGGTCATGCGCTGGGCAAACTCGATCCACGGTGTCATGGGACCTCCAACGCGGGGCTCGGTCGCAACTGCGACAAGCAGCCGGGCCGAGCCGGTTCAATTCTTGGTAACGAACTCATCGAGGTTGAGCAGTAAATTGGCCACCAGCGTGTAGGCGGCCAGTTCGGTCACCGGCACATCCTCCGGCACGGGCGATTCGCCCACGGCCACCAGGGCCTGCGCCGCGGCGCGGTCGGCACGGTACCGGAGCCGTTGCAGCTCCAGGTTCTCCACCAGCACGTCGGCCTCCAGGCTCGTGGGAGCGCGTGCCGTCACCAGGCGGAAGCCGTACGCCAGCCGATCCCGATCCGCGTTGCCTCCCTCGCGCCACATGCGGGTGGCCAGGTGCCGCGCCGCCTCCACCACCTGCACATCGTTCATGAGCGCCAGCGCTTGTAACGGAGTGCTGGTCCGCTCCCGGCGCACGGTGCACTGTTCGCGCGAGGGAGCGTCGAACAACACCATGAACGGCGGTGGCGCCGTGCGTTTCCAGAACGTGTAGAGACTGCGACGGTACAAGGCCGGCCCGTGATCCTGTTCGTAGCGGGCCGTGTTGCTGGTGGTGTAACCGACGGCCTCCCAAATGCCGGGCGGCTGATACGGCCGGACCCCGCGCCCGCCCATCTGCAGGTTCAACAATCCACTGACAAACAGGACACTGTCCCGGACCACTTCGGCATCCAGCCGGTGGCGCGGCCCGCGGCTCAACCACCGGTTCTCCGGATCGCGTTCCAGCAGCTCGGGCGTCACCCGCGAGCTCTGACGATACGTGGCCGACGTGACCAGCAGCCGCAACAGGCGTTTTACGTCCCAGCCACTTTCCACAAACTCCACCGCCAGCCAGTCCAGCAATTCCGGATGCGACGGCCACTCGCCCCGCAGTCCGAAATCTTCGCTGGTTCGAACCAGCCCGAGGCCGAACAGTTGTTGCCAGAACCGATTCACGCTGACGCGCGCGGTCAGCGGATGCTCCGGGCTGACCAACCAGCGGGCCAGCGTGAGCCGATTGGTCTTTTCCGCGGGCGGCAGGGGCGGCAACACGGCCGGCACCCCCGGCCCGACGGGCTCGCCGGGCTTGTCATACTGACCCCGAATAAGGACGTGCGCGGGACGCGGCGTGTCCAGCTCCCGTGCGATCATCGTCCCGGGGATCTGCTTCTCCAGCTCGGCTTTCTCGCGTTGGACCCGCGCGATCTGCTGGCGGAGCTCCGTTACGGCGGGCGCCCCGGCGTGCACTTCCCGCAGGTAATGCGTCCGGATCGCTGCCCGCTCCTCCGCGCTCAGCTGGCCCAGTGGTTTCTCCAGGCAGGCACGGAATGATTCGGGCAACTTGGACCGGTCCTTTCGCTCCCGTTCCTGTTCCCACCACGCCTGCAGGGACAGACCCGGATCCCGCGTCGGATCCTGCACCGTGCGCAGCCCGGCCGCATCCCACCAGGCCCGCCCGCCGAATTGCGTAAAGGCCATCCCGGTGATGCGGGTGCCCGCGGCCAGTTGCAATTGACGGGTGGACACTTCGAGTCGGACCCACCGGCCCGTCGGGGGCAGGTCGCCCTGCAACAGTTTTTCCGGCGTGCCGGCCCGGCCGTACGGGATGGCGTTCGGATCCCCCCAATTGGCGCGTTTCGACCACTGCCCGTCTACATGAAACTGCAACATGACCGCCGTGGGCGGGGTGTCGGGATCCAGGTACACGTAGGCGAAAAGCGTGTCGTCGGTGCCGAGGACGAGCGGTTGATTGCAATTGGGAAAGAAGGCCTGGTGCACCCCCTGGCCTTTCCGCTCCAGACTCCGCTGACCGGAATGAACCGGTCCCTCGGCCGCGGTGATCCAGCGGTTCGGCGGTGTCCCGGGATTGATCTGCGGTTCGGCCCCCGGCGGGAACTCGTCGTCGATCCAAACCGTCTCGCGCGTTTGCGGGACCGGCGGCGGGGATTGCTCCGCGGGGTCACGGTAGTCCAACCGGCTCACGGCTTGCGCCAGCGCCGCCTGCAATTGCTCGCGCTCCCGGTCCAGGGCTTTCAACCGGGCTTCCTGCTCCGGGGTGGGCAACGGCAACCACGGCGGCGGCAACAACGCGTTTCCGTCCATGGCATTTTCGGCGATGTTGTTGAAGATGGCGAAGAGCTGATAGAACTCCTTTTGGCTGATGGGATCGATCTTGTGATCGTGGCAGGCGGCACAGCCCAGGGTCAGGCCCATCCAGACCGTGCCCACCGTTTCCACACGATCCACGGCATAGCGCACGCGAAACTCTTCGTCGATGGCGCCCCCTTCGCTGGTGGTGACATTGCAGCGGTTGAAGCCGCTGGCAATGAGCTGGTCCCGCGTCGGTTGCGGGAGCAAATCCCCAGCCAGCTGTTCGACGGTGAATTGATCGAAGGGCAGGTTGCGGTTGAAGGCGGCCACGACCCAATCCCGGTAAGCCCACATGGACCGTTCGTTGTCGAGGTGCAACCCGTGCGTGTCCCCGTAACGGGCCGCGTCCAGCCAGTAATGCGCCATGTGCTCGCCGTAGCGGGGCGAGGCCAACAGACGATCCACCAGCCGTTCGTAGGCATCCGGCCGCGTGTCGGCCAGAAACGCATCCACTTCGGCCGGCGTGGGCGGCAGCCCCGTCAAATCCAGAGTGACGCGCCGGATCAACGTTTCGCGGGATGCCTCGGGCGAGGGCTGCAAGCCCTCGGCTTCCAGACGTGCCAGGATGAACACGTCCACGGGCGATCGGGCCCAGTCCTGCCGTTGCACACGCGGGAGGGCCGGTCGCCGGGGCGGTTCGAACGCCCAGTGCTTCTGATAGACGGCACCTTCGGCAATCCAACGCCGCAGCCGCTCGATCTGCTGTTCCGTCAGCGCATGACCCGAGTCCGGCGGCGGCATGCGATCGGACGGGTCGCGGGCCGTGATCCGGTGCCACAATTCGCTCTCCTCGGGTTTGCCGGGGACGATGGCCGGCCGCCCTTTGCGCGGAGCGGTGGCCCCTTCGAAGCTGTCCAAACGTAAATCGGCCTTTCGATGGTTGCTGTCGAATCCATGACAGTGAAAGCAGTTCTCCGAAAGGATCGGCCGGATGTCCCGGTTGAATTGGAGCGGTTCGTCGGCTCCGGCACCGGCCCAAGCCCCGGCACAGAGCAGGCCGGTAAGTAACCTGCGTCTCCACCGCTTCGCGCGTGGTTGAGGACCCGGTGGTTGCATCTGCCGTTCTGTCGGCCACCCCCGTTGGCCGGGCGCAAGAGCGGCTGACCCGCCGGACGTGACGGACCGAGCCAGCCACCCGCCCCGCCAACAGGCTGGTTCATGCAGAACATTAAGAATCCAGCACCCCCCGTCAAATGCTTTTCCGGAGAAAGCCCGGCCGCGCGTTTTGACGTTTGGACACCTCCGAGGGCTCGAGGGAATTGCAGGCGTCCTCCACAACGGAAAAGCCGGCGCAAAACGGCGTCTCTTCGGGACCCTTGGTCCGAACCTCAAAACGGGGATCCGTCCGCCGCTGTCCTTGGATCGCACAGGCCATTTTCCGCGCCGAAGGCGCAACCGTTCGTCGGTTTTTGACGCAATCTCGTTGCCCAGGGCGGGAACCGGGCCGGTGAATTCCCGTCCCTCTGGGGCAATCATTCACCCGGCACCGAGGGAGTCTGGTCGCCCAAAGCGGTTCCCTGGGCCGCCCGCGCCCCTTCGGGCGAATCCACGGCGCGCTGAAGGCGCATTCCATTCGCCAGCCCGGGGCAACGTGCCGGCGACTCAAGCCCCGAACCCCATCGCGTCCTGAAAGGGCACAACCCGAGGACCCCCATCCCAAGGGCTTGGCGAGCCACATTGAATTCCGCCCCCTCAGGGCGGGAGGAATGACGGCGACCCGGTCCCCCAGGGCCTCGCCCTGGGCTGGTGAATTCCTGCCCCGAAGGGGCGGACACGCAACGCGCCGAAGGCGCACCGTTCATCCGGTTTCCGGGCAATTTGGTCACCCCGCACCTCGTGCATTCGCGCTCAGTTCGACCAACCTACGGCACGCCGAAGGCGCGAGACCTTGTCCGACCCCTTTGGCGCGTTTGGCGGGAGTGAATTCGCGGGAACTCGTTTGGAATCGTGGCTTGCACCGTAAGCGCAGGCAGGGCCGTTGACACTGCTGACCTGCTGCTGGCCTCGTTTCAGATCGTGGACAGCCGAAAGCTCAGTAGCATTTCACGCCCTCCTGGCACAGCAAAACCGAGGGGAAGGGCCATTTCATTCCGATCCTTGAGTCCGGAGCCCCAAAAATGCGCCGGAAGGCAGAGAAGCTCTCGGTAGATTGCAACCGCCGTTCGTGTCCCGGGCAACCGGTCCGATCGCCGGCCCTCCTGAGTGGGCGGTGGTACACGGCCAAGGAGGCCGGCCTGCCGCGATCAGACAGAGCCCGCGGTTGACTTCCGCGGGCCTGTTCGAGGGGGCACACCGTGAATCCATCCGACTTGCGCGGCCGGTACGGCGTCCACCCTTCCTACCCGCACGGAATGAAACAACCCGCGTGCCGCGAGGGTGAGTCGAGGCCGTGTCTCACCCCGCGAATTCGCATGGTCCGTTCACCTGTCGCATCCCATGGGAGATCACCGCGACGCGCCCGCGTGGCCCCCGGATGGAACGACTTGCCCCGAAACAGGGTGCAGGTCGTGCAAGCTGCAACCCACGAGCTCACCCTGCCAACTCCGCCACCCGTGCAGTTACCGCTCCGGCCTCTCTGCTCGAAGGTCGGGGCGAGCAAGCCGGCTGTTGGCCGGGTTTGCAGGCAGGAAGAGGCTGTGCTGATGCGGACCCGGTGCGATTTTCTGATCCAGCTTCCTCGAATCTCGGAGGGTGCGTGACAAGCATTTGCGCTTTGGCAACACCCACGTTTTTCAACTGTGGCCACGGACCTCCGGCTGCCAACTCCCGTCCTCACCGCACCCGACGCACCAGTGGGCACGCGATGGCCATCGAGAATCCAGCGGCACCAGGACCTGCTTTCCACGTGGCCCGGCCAAGAGGTTCGCCGGTGTTCCGGCTGTCTGGACAAACATGCCCACGGGAGCACGCGACCCGGGCGGCGCGCAAACCCCGCCGCTCCCGCAGGGTATTGTCACGCCGGCTCGCGCGGCGCGCCGGGCCCGGACCTTGTCCTTTTTTGGCATTCTTTTCTCGGATCTGGACATTCTCGTCGGGATTGCTTGCGGCAGCGGCGGGTCCCGGTAAGGGTGCCGTCAGACGACAAAGGGTGTTGCAGAATCGAACCAGTCAGGTCCCATGAAAACGCGACGTGAATTCCTGAAAACCACGGCGGCGGCCGGAGCCATGCTGTCGCTGGCAGGTCTGGAACGTTTGTTCTCTGCGGAAACGACTTCGTCCCCTCAGCCGGCCCCGCGCTCCGCCGACGGACCGCGACCGGTTCTGGTGGCGGTGCGGGACGGTTCGCGGGTGGCGATGTTGGATCGCGCCCTGGCGGAACTGGGCGGGATGGGCGCGTTCGTGAAGCGCGGCCAGACCGTGGTGGTCAAGCCGAACATCGGTTGGGACGTTCCGCCCGAGCGCGGGGCCAATACGCATCCCGAGCTGGTGGCGCGCATCATCGAGCTCTGTTTCGAGGCGGGCGCCAGGTCGGTGAGTGTTTTTGACAACACCGTGGATCAGTGGCGGCGCGCCTACGAGACCAGCGGCATCGAGCCGGCCGCCAAGAAGGCCGGGGCCACCATCGTCAATGGCAAGGACGAATCCCTGTACCGCAACGTGGCCATCCCGAACGGCGTGAAGCTGCGCGAGGCCAAGGTGCACGAGCTGTATCTGGAGGCGGATGTGATCATCAACGTGCCCGTGCTCAAGACGCACAGCGGCGGCATCATCACCGCCTGTCTCAAAAACCTGATGGGCGTGGTGTGGGACCGGCGTTATTACCACGCCAACGACCTGCACCAGTGCATCGCCGACTTCATGACGCTGCGCAAACCCCATCTGAACATCGTGGACGCCTATCATCCGATGGTGCGCAACGGCCCGCGCGGCCGCAGTGTCGAAGATTGCGTGGAGATGCGGACCCTGTTGGTGTCCACGGACGGCGTGGCAGCCGATGCCGCCGGGGCACGGATGTTGAATCTCGACCCGGCCACGATCCGTCACCTGACCGCGGCGACCGAACTTGGGGTGGGCCAGGTCAATCTGGATCTGGTGGAAGTGCGCCGCATCAAATTGGCGTAAGGCCGCATCGGGTCAACGGCGGCACGGTCCCATGGCGTCGGTAAAACCTTCTGCCCCCGGCTCGCCCGCATCCGTGGGGACCCCGGAATTACCGACCCCCACGCACGAGAGCACGGCACCGCCGTGCCCGGTCGGGTCGCCTGCACCCGGGGGCCGGCGGCGCTGGCTTCGGCGATTGCGGGTGGGGGTGGGCACGCTGGTGCTGGGCGCGTTCCTCTGGATCTTCACCGATGCGTGGGAATCCGTGCCGCCATGGCTGGCCCGGGGACTGGCCAGCACGCAGTTCGTGCCTTCTCTTCTGGCGTGGGCGGCAGGTACGGGGATGGCCCTGGCCGCTGCTTCGATCGTGGTGGCCTCCCTCTTGTGCGGGCGGGTTTACTGTGCGGTGCTCTGCCCGCTAGGGCTTTTCCAGGACGCGGTCTGGCGCCTGCGACAATGGCTCCGGCCGCGGAAGCGGCTCCTCTACGTCCCCGAAGCGCGGAAGCTGCGCTGGGGTGTCTTCTGGATCTGTGCCGTGGGCGCGGTGTTCACCGGGGGAGTCACGCTGGCGTGGCTGGACCCGTACAGTTTGTTCGGCCGGTTGGGCATGCAACTGTTGCGGCCGATTGTGGTTTGGGTGGGCAACGAACTCACTCCGCTGGCGCATGCCGTGGGCTGGGGCCACTGGTACCGGGTGGAATCGTTGTGGCACTGGGGCGCGGCGACCGCGGTGGTGCTGGCGATGACGGCCGCCATTCTGGGTCTGGCGGCGGCACGGGGGCGGCTGTATTGCAACACCATTTGCCCCGTGGGCACGTTGCTGGGCTGGTTGGCGCGGCGGGCGCGCTGGCGGTTGGAATTGAGTCCGGCCCTCTGTCGCAAGTGCGGCGAATGTTTGCAGGTTTGCAAGGCCCAATGCATCGATCTCCGCCGTCAAGCGCTGGACTATTCGCGTTGCATTCTGTGCCTGGACTGCCTGGCCGTGTGCCCGGAACGCGGGGTTCATTTCGTCACCGGCCGGCGAACCGGTCCGCAGGGTGGCTCTTCTCCTGTTCCGGTGCCGACGTCCACCGTCGGACCCTCGCGGCGCCGGTTTTTGCTGTTGTTCCTGGCCCTGGTGAGCTGGCCCGGGCGTCGGAGTCGGGCTTCCGAAAGTGCCGGGACTCCGGAAGGCGCTGCGCCCTCGGTTGTCCCCGCGGCGTCGCTTTCCCCGGCCTGTCCGCCCGGCTCGCGCAGCGTGTCACGGTTCCTTCGCCAGTGCACCGCGTGCGGGCTGTGTGTGGCCGCCTGTCCCACGCGCGTGCTCCAACCCGCGGTGCTCGAGTACGGCCCGGCCGGCTTGCTGCGGCCCCGCATGGATTATCACAAGGCCTACTGCAACTACGAATGCCACCGGTGTGGAGAGGTCTGTCCCACCGGGGCCATCGTGCCGCTGCCCCTTGAGGAAAAGAAACTGACGAAGATTGGCGAGGTGGAATTGACGTTGGACCTGTGCGTGGTGGTGACCAAGGGGACGGATTGTGTCGCCTGCTCCGAGCACTGTCCCACGCAGGCCGTGTTCCCCAAACCCTACAAAGACCACCTGCGCGTGCCCGCCATCAACCCCGCACTCTGCATCGGCTGCGGCGCCTGTGAATTTGCCTGTCCCGTCCGGCCCGTGCGTGCCATTCGCGTGCGTGGTTGGGCCGAGCATGGCCGGGCCGAGAAATGGGCCGACACGCCCGCCGCGGCGCCGGCCCCGCGGGAGGATTTCCCGTTTTGAGGAAGAACCGGGGTCAGCCGTCCCGGAAACCGCTGCCCCGATTCCCGGAGTGGCGGCCAGTCCCGTCGGTGTGGGGCGGTCAGACGTGGGGGGTGCTGGGAATGATCTTTCTGATCACCTCCTCTCTGCTGGGC
>JAOADM010000068.1 GCA_026417315.1 Limisphaera sp. | reverse complement strand
AGAGGGCGCATGAGTGTGACGGGGGCGGGGGTGCATGCTCGGTGGCGGGAGGGGGATGGCTGGGTGGTGGTGGAGCCGTTGCCGGGAAGTGGGCCGGCACTGCATCGGGTGTATGCGCGGTCGGATGTGCTGGACGGGCCGGGGGAATGGATTTGCGAGACTGTGGCGCCGCCGCTGATCGCGGCCGGTTACGGGCCGCCGTCGTACGGCGGGGTTTTGCGGGTGTATCGGCTGGCATTGGCGGCCACGGGGGAATGGACGGCGGCGCATGGAGGCACGGTCAAATCCGCAATGGCGGCGCTGGCGATCCTGGTGAATCAGTTGAACGCGATTTACGAGGTGGAGCTGGGGATTCGCTTTGTCCTGGTCTCCGACAACGACCGTCTGGTGTACACCAATGCGGCCACGGACCCCTACACCGGCAACAACGCGAATGCGCTGCTGGACGAGAATCAAGCCACGGTGGATCGGGTCATCGGCGATGCGAATTACGATGTGGGTCATGTATTGAGTCGGGCCAGCGGGGGATTGGCCACTTTGTCGGGGGTGTGTCGTCCCGGGTTGAAGGCGCGTGGGCAGACGGGATTGGGGAACAGCAACGATCCGTTGTTCGTGGACTATGTAGCCCATGAACTCGGGCATCAGTTCGGGGCGCGGCATACGTTCAACGGAGTTCGGGGAACCTGCGGAGGGAATCGGGATGGTTCCAGTGCGTACGAGCCGGGCAGCGGTTCGACGCTCATGGCGTATGCGGGGAACTGCCAGGGCGACAACGTGCAGTTTCGGAGCGACCTGTATTTCCATGCGGCGAGCCTGGATCAGATTCTGCAGAGTCTCACGAGCGGGCCGGGGAACGGTTGCGGAGCTCGGGTGCTCGATGGAAACCAGCCTCCGTGGGTGAATGCAGGACCGACGCGGGTGATCCCTCGCGGGACACCATTCGTGTTGGCGGCGGAGGGCGCGGATCCGGACGGGGACGGGGTCACGTTTTGTTGGGAACAGATGGACCTGGGACCGGCGGCGACCCTGGATGCCACGGACACTTCGCAAGGTCCGTTGTTTCGCTCGGTGCGGCCGGGCACGAATGCGGTTCGGGTGTTCCCGGAGCTGAGCACGATTCTGGCGAACCAGACGAATCTGGCGGAAAAGCTGCCCTGGGTGGGCAGGACGATGCGGTTTCGCGTGACGGCGCGCGACGGTCGGGGCGGTGTGGCCGGGGCGGAGACCGAAGTGTGGGTTGCGGACGGCGCGGGGCCGTTTCGCGTGGTTTCGCCCAACGGTGGGGGCAGTGCATCGAATTCCCTGACGGTGACGTGGGACGTGGCAGGGACTGCGACCGCTCCGGTGAATGCGGCCTGGGTGAATGTATGGCTTTCGACCAACAACGGCCAGAGCTTTCCTCATCCGTTGGCGTTGCGCACTCCGAATGACGGAGTGGAAGTGGTGCCGCTGCCGCCGATCCACACGACGCTGGCCCGGGTCAAGGTGGAAGCGGTGGAGCAACCGTTTTTCGATGTAAGTAACGGGCCCTTTACGATCCTGCCGCCGGAGCCAACCCCGGCGTTGGAGATCTGGTCCGTCACGGTGACGGAGGAGAGTTGTCTTCCGGCCAATGGGGCCGCGGACCCGGGAGAGACGGTGACCGTGCAGTTGACGCTGCGGAACAACGTTCTGATCCCGACGACGAATCTCGTGGTCACGTTGTTGGCGGGAAACGGGGTGGTGGCCCCGGGGCCGGCCCAGGTGTATGGGCGAGTGGCGGGGGGCCAGAGTGTCAGCCGCCCGTTCACGTTCACAGCCACGGGGCCATGCGGAGGAATGATCCGGCCGACATGGCGCTTGGAAGATGGCGGTCGGCTCCTGGGGACGGTGAGTCGGGCGATGGTGTTGGGTGCGGTCCAAACCCAAGTGGTCACGAGAGCCAACACCACGCCGTTGACGATCCCGGCCACGGGGACCCAGGGGCCGGCGTCGTTGTTTCCCTCGACCCTTTCGGTCAGTGGGATGACCGGCCGGCTGTCACGGGTACGGGTGACATTGACGGGGTTGTCCCATGGCTTTGGCGGGGATTTGGATGTGTGGCTGGTGGGGCCGCAGGGGCAGGCGGTGTGGCTGCTCTCGGATGCGGGCAACGGGACCAATGCCAGCGGGACCTTGACGTTTGACGATGCAGCGCCGGGGATTTGGCCGGCGGAGGGACCGCTGCGGACCGGAACGAATCAGCCCTCGGCATATGACCCGGAGAGTGATCCGCAGGTGGACTCCGGGCCATCGGGGAGGATGGGATTTCGCTTGAGCGACTTTGGCGGCGCGGATCCGAACGGCACCTGGGCTCTGTATCTATGGGACGACGCGGCGGGGGATACCGGGCAGCTGACGTTTGGGTGGCGCTTGGAGCTGACCGCCACGCAACGCGTCTGCTGTGGTTGGGCCCCGGCGTTGCCTCCGGTGCTGTCGCAGATCCCGGATCAGGTGACCGAGGAGGACGTTCCGTTGCTGGGCCTCGGATTTACCGTGGAGGATTCGGACACGCCCCTGGAGCAGGTGCGGATTTGGGCGCATGCCGCGGACATGACCCTGGTGGCGCCGACAGGGATCGTGGTGTCGGGCTCGGGACCCCAAAGGAGGCTGGATCTGTACCCCCTGCCCGACGCATCGGGGTCCACGTGGGTGTATGTGGTGGCGGAGGATGAGAGTCAGGCGGTGACCAATACCTTTTTGTGGACGGTACGGCCTGTGAACGATGCACCAGTGTTGGACCCGTTACCCGACCCGGTGGTGCACGCAGGGATGCGCGTGCTGGTGGTTCTGCGTGCGACCTATGTGGACACGCCGGTGGAACGGTTGCGGTTCGGTGTGACCCCGCCGGTGCCGGATGGGTTGGTGCTGGATCCGGTCTCGGGCCGGTTGGAATGGCAAACTTCGGATGCGTGGGCTGGCCGCCAACTCGAAGTCACCTTGACGGTCACGGACGACGGAGTGCCCCCGCTGGCATCGAATCAAGGGCTCCGGGTGACCGTGCGGCCGCGGCCGCAGTTGGCCGTGCGGGTTTCCGGAGATGGGGCACGGCGCCTGGAGTGGGGGGCCATCCCGGGTTTGCGTTACCAGGTGGAATGGAAAGAGCGCCTGGACGACGCGGAATGGTTCCCGGTGGGTATGCCGGTGACCGCGACTGCAGAACGGGTCCACGTCCTCGACAGCAGCGCGACCAACGGTGCGCGGTTTTATCGGGTGCGCGTGGTCCCCTGAGGCAAACGCGCGGGGCAGCTGCAGGAGGGGGCGCGCTGGGGTGGACGCGGGAAAGCTGAGGGCACCCGGGCTTGGGGAGTGCAGCGGAGCGGGATGACCGGATGTGCCGACAGAGAGGGGTGTCAGGTTTTCCTGGCGGCGCGGCCTTTGCGGGGCCCTGGTTTGGCGGATGCGGCCGTGGAAGCGGCTTTTTTGCGTGCTGCTTTCTTTTTCGGCTGGGCAGTCGGAGTCGGGGCGGCGGTTTCAGGAGCAGCGCTGGAGGCGGTGATGCCAACGACCTCTTCCAGGTAAAGGTAGCGGCCGCAGGAATCGCATAGCTGGATGTCCTCGGCCTTCATGAGTTCAGAGATGGTGCCGATCGGCAGGCGCATGTGGCAGCCCGAGCAGGCCTGGCCCCGAACAGGGACGATGCCTTTTTTGCCACGAGCCATGAGCCGATCGTAGTGACCCAAAATCTGCGTCGGGATCTGGTTGCGCAGATCCGCGATGACCCTGGTGGCGTCGGCAACCTGAATTTCCTCCAGCTCGAGTTGTTGGAGCCGGATCAAGTTCTGGAGCAACGTTTTCATGCTGTTTACCCCAATGTTGGCAAGGATCATGACCCGAGAAACGGTTTCCGCCAATTCCTTTTTGGGAGCCACGGCAGGGACCGGCGCAGGCGGCGGGTCATCCGCCGACCCGGAAGGAGATGCGGCGGATGCGATTGGCGCCAAAGGCCTGTTGGAGTCGCCGGAGGATGTCGTGCCGCCGATAACCGACGATTTCCGCCAGCCAGACGTTGTTGTCCACGCTGACGAGGAGGGTGCCGTTTTTGAGCAGGCCCGTGGGGCGTGCGTGGGCGACGATCTCCGGGTCCATCAGGGTTTGCCAGACTTTGAGGATCTCGGCCTCCTGGCGGCGTTGGTCGAGTCGGAGTTCGGCCAGGACCTTGGGGAGAACCTCGGCCGGGGTGCGGAAGCGGGGTTGGAGCGTGTCTTCCAGATCGGAGAGATCCACGCGTCGCCACTGGGCCAGGGCCGTTTGCCGTGGTGTTCGGGGCGGTGGGCCCAAGGGGGGCTGGGGGCGAACGGGGCGCATGACGGGGCGACGGCAACGGCGGGCTTCAGGCGGGTTTGGCAGGGGCGGGATGTTCGTCCAGCACCAGCACGCCGTGGGGCGGCAGGTCGTAGCTGCAGACCAGCGTGGTGCCGGTGAGGTAATCGTGCATGGGCTTGAGGAACTGGATGCGGACCTGCTGATTGTGGTGATTGAGGAGGAAATACACTTTGACGTCGTCTTTTTGGCGGAGGCTGACCTCGACGGCCTCGGGCACCTTGAGCAGGGGATGGATTCCGCAGAGGCTGCGAAGCCAGTTGACGAGGTCGGCGTAAAAGGCGGGTCCGGAGAGGGTGCCGATATAGATGGCGCGGCCGTTGCCGTAGGGGTGCAGGGTGATGGCCGGTTTGCCGGCGTAGAAGTCCTTGGTGTAGGTGGCGAGGATCTGGCACCCCTTGGGTTCGATAATGTCGCACCAGATGCGTGCGGAGTGGAGGTGGCTGGTCTGGAAGCCGCCCTTGAAGCTGAGGTGGTTTTCTTCGTCGGGCGGCAGCGCGTCGAATTCCAGGACTTCAAGGCCGAAGAGGTCGGTCAGCTCGCGGGGGTAGCCGGTGTCCGGGGCGACGTGGTGTTCGTCCACCAGGCCCGTGCAGAAAGTGCCGACGAGGGTGCCGCCGTTCTGGACGTAATACTTGAGCATCTCGGCCTCGGCAGAAGAGAGGAGGAACAGCGAGGGGGCGAACACAAGTTTGTAGCGGGTCAGGTCCTCGCTCGGCCGCGCGAATTCCACCGGGATGTTACGGTCGTGCAGGGCGGTGTAGATGAGCCGGAGATGGTCGCGGAGGTGGAAATGGCGGTTGGGATGGGTGGGTTCCTGGAGGGCCCAGTCGTTGTCGTGACTGAAGAGGATGGCGACTTCGGCGACGACGTGGGTGCCCTTGAGCACAGGGGCCAGGAGTTTGATTTCCTCGCCGATCTGGCAGATTTCGCGGAACACGCGGTTTTCCTTGCGGCGGTGATGCGAGAAGACGGCGCCGTGGAATTGCTCGGGGCCAAAGCGGGGCTGACGCCAGCGGAAAAAGAGGATGGCGTCGGCGCCGCGACTGATGAGCTGGTAGGTGAACAGGCGCAGGACCCCAGGTCGGACCAGGGAGTTGAGGTCCTGCCAGGTCACGTGTCCGGCCTTGTGTTCGAGGACCCAAAACCCCGTCTCCCCATCCGGGGTGCGGATGCCGGTTTTCTTGAGGGAGCGGAGAAGGTCGATGTCGAAGGCGGTTTCGGCGGAGCGGGGGCGCAGCACGGCGGCGCTTTCGATCCCGACAAAGTCGAGCACTTCAGCCAGGTCAAAGTGGTCGAACCGGAACACGGCCGGTTTGAGGTTGGTGGTGACGGGGGCGTGGGGGGTGAGTTGGCGAAGCAGCTCGGCCTGCATGCGGACGTATTGGACGATGGTGTCGCTGCAGAAACGGCGCCAGTCGAGAACCAGGCCGGGGTTGTGCGGAGCCGGGGCGCGCTGGGGCATGGGGACCTCGTCCCAGTCCGAGACGATCTGGCCCCAGTGGCGCAGCCCCAGGGCCTCGTTGAGGCGCTGGATGGTCTCGTATTTGGCTTTGAGCCACAGATGCCATTCTTCGCGGGAGGCTTCGTTGAACGATTCCTCCGTGTCGTGCCCGCCGATGGCGTTGTCGATTTGCCAGGCAAGCAGGGCCGGGTGATCGCCCAGGGCCCGGGCCATGGCGGTGACGATTTTTTTGGAATAGTCCCAGAAGGCGTCGCTGCACAGGCAGACGGCGCGACGGGTGCCGGGATGGCGGGTGAGGCCGGACTCGTCCAGGGGGAGGATCTCGGGGTGTTTGCGTGTCAGCCACAAGGGTGGCGCGGCCGTGGGGGTGGCCAGGATGACGCGGATGCCGGCCTGGTGCATCAGGTCCATGACCCGCCGCATCCAGGCGAAGTCGTACTTTCCCTCCTCGGGCTCGAGCAATCCCCAGGTGAATTCGCCCATGCGCACGACGTTGAAGCCGGCTTCCTGCATGAGGGCGATGTCTTCGACCCAACAGGCTTCGGGGTTTTCCGGGGTGCCGCCGTAGGGGTAGACCCAGTGCTCGGGGTAGTAGTCCACGCCGAAATACATATGCAATCTCCCGCTGGCTCGACGCTTTGACTCTAGCCGGGCAGATGACAGTCTGCAACGGAAAAGGGGGCAAGGCGCGGGGACCTTTCCGTTTTCGAGCACAAGATTCAAGCATTCCAAGGCAATGCCCTCGGCCCAGGCTTTCCCATCCCCATGACGCCCGAAACTGCGCCGGACTTTCGGGGGCTCCGAGACGTGGGACGCGCCGCACCACGGAGCGGCGGCGCGGCGGCCCATGCGGGCGCCCATGCCGCAAAACGAAAATGCTCCAAAGAAGCCCCTGCAAATCCGTTCCCACCAAACCCCATGAAGCGGAGGCAAGGTTTCGCGCCCTCGACGCGCCCCGGGTTTACCCCAAACCGGGCCCGGATGTATGCGTCCGACCCGGCGCCCGGGCCACCGGATGACCTCGATTCCGGGTGAATGGTTGTGCCTCCCGCGCGCCTTGTGGCTGCTCCATCGGGGCGAATTCACCAGCCCAGGGTAACGCCCTCGGCGAGCAGTCAACCGCGATTCACCTCGCCCCGAACGGGCAGAATGCGGTGTGCCCACGCCCGGCCCTCGCGACGGGGGTCAACGGGTTGCGCCCTGTCCGGGCGGGAGGGGGTTGGGGGAATCCAAAGCACGGGCCGTTGGCCCCGGGCTGACGGATGGGATGCGCTCTCGGCGCGGCGATGGGCTCGTGCGACCCGTGGCCAGCGCAGGGCGCATCCATGTCCGAGCTCCGGGTTCAAGGCAATGCCCTCGTCCAACGGCATTCTCGAGCCGAGGCGGTCCGAAGTTCTGCCGGGCTTTTGGAGGTGTTCAAGTCCTCAAACGCGCCGGCATGCGGCGCTGGTGGAGCGGGGATGCGACGGTTGGGCGGCAGCCGCAGATGAAGGTTCTGAATGGATGCCGGCCGCCGTGGTGGCGAAGGGTCGAGGATCGATCGGTCACGGCAGTGAACGTCGAGGTGCATTGGGCATGGGCGGGAAGGCTTGGGAGGCGGCCGCGCTGGGTGGAGTTTGCGGTGCAGCGGTTCGTCCTTTCCATCGCAGCGCCTCCAGGGGTGGCGCAACTTTGAGCCAGGGGAGCCTCGAGCGGTCTGGATGCAAGAGGGAAGGATTGCAAGAGTGCGCGGCGAGCTACCGGGCATGCCGCGGCTTGGTTCCCGGGTCGGGCCCACGGGGTTTTGCCTTTCACCGGGGCGAGGGCGGTCGTACATTGCGGCGCCGTGCCGGACGTGTTTGCGCGACCCATCGATGCTTCGACCCGTTATTGCGCGGTGTACGGGTTTCCGGTGCGGCATTCGGCTTCGCCGGCGATGCATAATGCGGGGCTGGCCGCGCTGGGTCTGAACTGGCGCTATCTGGCCTTTGCCGTGCCGCCGGTGCAGTTGCAGGAGGCCCTGCGAGGGGCGGCGGCGATGCGCTTTGTGGGGGTGAACCTGACCGTGCCGCACAAGCTGTTGGCGGTCGAGATGATGGATGTGCTGGATGCCTCGGCGCGTTTGTGGGGTGCGGTCAACACGGTGCGGTTCGAAGGGCTGCGCGCGGACGGGCACTGGGAGCCGCTGGGGCAATGGAGTGCCGAAGCGGAGCCGGAGCAGGTCCGCATGCAGGGTTTCAACACCGATGCGGATGCGCTCGTGCAGGCGTTGCAGGAGGAGTTGGGATGGCAGGCGAAGGGGAGCAGGGTGTTGTTGCTGGGGGCGGGCGGGGCGGGCCGGGTGGCGGCGTTGAAGTTGGCAGCGGAAGGGGTTGCGCAGCTGTTTTTGGTGAATCGCACGATGGAGAAGGCCGCTGCCGTGGCGGAGGAAATTCGGGCACGTTATCCGGGCTGTGCGGTGACGTTGGGGTATCCGGAGGGGACGGTGGATTTGTTGGTCAATGCCACATCGCTGGGGTTACGGGCAGAGGATCCCCTGCCGTTGGACCCGACGCGGTTTCCGTTGGAGCGGGCGGGGGCGGTGTATGACATGATTTACCGTCCTGCGGAAACGCCGTTGCTGGCGCGGGCGGCTCGAGCGGGTTGTCGGGTGGCCAACGGGCTGGGGATGTTGTTGTATCAGGGAACGCGGGCGTTGGAGATCTGGTCGGGTCGGCCGGCTCCGGTGGAAGTGATGCGGCGGGCGTTGCGGGAGCACGTCTATGGCGGTTGAAGCAGCGCTGCGGGCGGAGTACTGGCCGGGGCCGGAGGCGCCGTTGTGGGCGGCGGTGGCGTTCGTACTGGGGACGGTGGTGGGGAGTTTCCTGAATGTCTGCATTTATCGAATGCCCCGCGGATTGAGCCTCGTCTCCCCGCCCTCGCACTGCCCGCACTGTCAGTATCGCATCCCGTGGTATCTGAACATTCCGCTGGTGACATGGCTGATGTTGCGCGGGCGGTGTCGGAACTGTGGGGCCCCGATTGCCGCGCGGTATTTCTGGGTCGAGCTGCTGACGGGCCTGCTGTTTTTGGCGGTGTGGTGGAGGCATGGCCCGGGCTCCCCGGTGGTGGCGGTGGTGTATGGCGTGTTTGTGGCCGGGCTGATTGCTGCCTCGTTCATCGATTTCGAGCATTACATCATCCCGGATGAGATCACGTTGGGAGGGGTGGGCGCCGGGCTGCTGGCGTCGTTCCTGGTGCCCGCGCTCCACGGGCAATCGAGTGTGGCCACCGGATTACGGGAAGCGATGGTGGGGGCGGCCGTGGGGGCGGGCTTGATGTACGGGGTGCTGCGCCTGGGCAAGCTGATGTTTGGTCGGCAACGGGTGGACCTGGCGGGGCCGACGCGGGTGGTGTTTTCGGAGACGGCCCTGCATCTGCCGGACCGGGAGATTCCGTACGAGGAGATTTTTTATCGGCCGACGGACACGATTCGGCTGTGGGCGCGGCGGGTGGAGCTGGTGGATCGGTGTTATCGAGATGTGGAGGTGCGGTTGAGTCCGGAGCGGTTGCGGATCGGGAACGAGGAGTTGGATCCCGGGGGCGTGGTGTACATGGAGGTTTGGACCGAGAAGCTCGTGTTGCCGCGGGAGGCGATGGGCCTGGGCGACGTGAAGTTTATGGCGGCGATCGGGGCGTTTTTGGGGTGGCCGGCGGTGTTGTTCGGTTTGATGGTCAGTTCGCTGGTGGGATCGATCGTGGGTTTGACGGCGGTGGTGCTGCGGCGACGGGAATGGTCGAGTCGGATGCCGTATGGTCCGTATCTGGCGCTGGCGGCGGTGTTGTGGATTCTGGGGGGACGCGAGTGGGTGGGCTGGTGGTTCGGAGCGTGAAGCCTCCCGCGGAGCGCAGCGGTCCGCGGTGTGATGTGGGCTCGTGCAAGGATTGCTTGGGCGAGTGGAGCGACGGAGGCGCCCTGGGGAAGGGAACCGCCGGCAACGGAATCGCCGCCAATCCGGCTCCTGCCGGCACCTCGACGGGGCGCCCCGGCTCTTGATTTCTGCCGGGTTTTTCAGGCGCAGCCACCCATCCGGCCCAGGGCGGGTTCAAGACTCGCGCAGGGCCTCCACGACGGCGTAGAAAGCAGGTTTGGGGCGGCCGTTTCGATCGAAGAGCAGGGGGTGGTTGACGCGTTGCCAGGGGAAGTAGTTAAGCCAGCTCTGGCCGTCGTGGAGGTTCCAGAAGGAGACGCGTTCGACGACGTCGGCGTGTCGTCGGAAGAGTCGGAAGAGTCGGGCGTATTGTTGGGCCTGACGATCGAGGAGTTCCGGGGGGAGGCCGTCCCGGTAGGGGTCGAGGCGTGCCAATTCTTCGCGGTATCGGCCACCGTCGGCCCACCAGCGGGCGCGGGGGATCATGTCGATGTCGAGTTCGGAGATGACGGCTTTGAGCCCGAGGGCACGGAGGGCGTCGAAGGTGCGTTCGAGTTCTTCGAAGGGGACCTGATCGATTTCGTAGTGGCCCTGGAGGCCGACGGCGTGGATGGGCACGTTTTGCTCGCGAAGGCGGCGGAGCAGGCGAAGGCATTTTTCGCGCTTGGCCGGCAGTTCATTGTGGTAGTCGTTGTAGATGAGGAGGGCTTGGGGGTCGGCCTGATGAGTCCAACGAAAGGCCCACGCGATGAATTCGTCGTCGCAAAAACGGCTCCAGCCGGAGGGTCGGAGCCAGTGGTTGCCGTCGTCGAGAGCCTCGTTGACCACGTCCCACTCGGTGATGCGTCCGCGATAGCGCCGGACGACGGTGTGGATATGGTTGCTCATGCGCTGCAGGAGGAGCTGGCGATCGGCCGGGGTGTCCCCCGGGGGATAGAACCAGGACGGTGGGCGATCGTCCTTGGCCCACGGCTGCACGGCGGCCGGTTTCAGGGAGTTCTCGGGGGTCACGACGCGGAAGTGGCGCAGCAGGAGGGCGTGATCCTCGGGGCGTTGAGGAAGGGCGTCGTGGACACCGACTCCGATGCGGAACCAGCGTTCGGCCACCGCCGCCAGGGACGGCTCGGGGGAGACATGGGCCGAGCGGGTTTGAAGCCCGTGCCGCGTGCAGGCCTGAAGCAGGACGCCGAGGAGGGCAAGGCCGCAGAGGCCGGGCCACCGAAGGGACCGCAGGGAAGGGTGTGGATGCGCTTTCATCCGTGGATGACGAGCTCGATGTTTTCGGGCAGATGCCGGGAGACCTCGTTGACGACGTCCCCTCGGAACAGTTGCACGAGGGTGCGGCGGGTCCGCGCCCCGAGGATGAGCATGTCCACGCCGAGGGTGGCGGCCAGGTCGAGGATGGTGGCGGCGGGGTTGTCGCTGACGGCGTAGAGGGGGACGACGCGGACGCCGAGGGGCTCGGCCTGGGTGAGCATGGTGGTCATGATGGGGGCGGCCACGGGATCGTCCTGCCAACGGGGTTTGTCGGGCAGGGTGGGCTGGCCCGGGGGCGCGACGGCGATGGTTTTGACGTAGAGGACGTAGAGGTTGGCCTGTCGGAGTCGGGCCTCCTCGAGGGCGAAGCGCAACACGGGGGTGAGGCCGCGGGCGGCCACCATGAGGTTTTGGCCGGGTTTGAGTTTGAATTCGAACCTGGGCATGGCTTCGGGGGCCACGGCGGCCGCGACCGGCTCGCTGACGATGACGGTGCGCAGTCCGGCGCGGCGATGGGCCCAGAAGCGCAGACTCAGCCCCAGCCCCACCACGCAACAGGCGAAGAACAGGGCATCGGGTTTGGTTTTGGCGATGGTAATCTCCACGGCAAACAGGATGAAAAAGGCAAGGCCCATGATCAGCCGTTCGTACCACCGCAACGTCAGGCCGCGGTTGAACGTGCAGGAGCCCAGGTTGACCGCGATGGCGCCGACCACGCCGATGGCGTACAAGCCGGCCAGCATCTGCAGGTCGGTGGCCACGGAGGTGGTGGCCAGGGGCAGGGCGACGGCCAGCGCCAACGGCCACCAGGGCACGCCGTGAGGATTGAGCCGGCCGAAGGCGCGCGGCATCTCGCCGTCGCGGGCCATCATGTAGAAGAGGCCGATGAGGGCGCCGATGGCGGTGTTGACCGCGCTGAGCAGGAGCAGACCAATGACCAGCCCGACCAACGCGCCGAACACGCGGGCGGCCATCGGGCCAAACCAGAGGCCGCAGTAATGCTCGCCCAGGAAGCGCACCATGTCTTCCCAGCGCTCCTTCATCTGCGGGGCCAGCTCCGGTGGCAACGAGAGCATCGCCCACCCGAGCAGGACGGTGGCCAGGACCACTTCCAGCGCAACCGGCAGGATGGCCTTGCGAGCCGTGCGGGCGACGCGCGGCTGTTCCGGAGTGGCCCCCGGGTCCAGTTGCATGACCCCGGTGAGGTTGGCGATGGCCTCGACGCCGCTCAGGGCCAGGATGATGCCGACGAAGGCGATCCAGTTGTGCAGAAAAGTATCGTGGGACGGCTCCAAGTACCGCGGGGTCAGGTGGGGAAGGCTCAACAAGATGATGCATGCGACCACAACCACCATCGGCAGGGCCATGAGCGCAGCGAGGCTGCCGGTGTGTTTGGGCCCGAAGTAGTTGATGAAGCCGATGATCAGGATGGCGAGCATGGTCGTGTGCCGCACCCATTCCTGCGGCACGCCAAAGTAGGTCATCGCGGCCCAGCCGCTGAGGGCTGCGGTGACGGTCATGTTGGCCACCAGCAACAGCGCACCCATGACCGCAAGGAACCGGTTTTGCAGCCGGGCGGCAGAATAGACCCCGCCGCCATCGGGGAACTCGCGGCAAATGACGGTGTAACAGTAGCCCACCACCGCGGCCAACAGACACACCGCCACGATGAGAGGAAGGGCCGCGTAGCCGGCGGCCAGAAAGGCCAGGCCGATTACGTAGGCCTTGCTGGTACCCCAGTCGCCATAAAGCAACGCGGCCGCGCGTTTCCAGTCCAGGTTCCGGGGGCGGTGGACAACGGCAGGTTCCATGGGCCGCGGGTACTGTGGTTAGCCGGGGCGGAGGACGGACCGGGGTCGGGACGGTGGATCAATCCGGGTGCAGGTGCCGTCTGGCGAGAGGGGCCGAGGGCGGCGGTTTGGTTGGCGTGAGCCTTTCCGATTCATGTGCTCCAAAAGGACAATCCGCCCCATGCCCGAACCCATGGCGGTCAAGCTCCGGGCCCGGCGAGGATGCCCCCCTCGCGAGGCCTCAAGGGAGATTCATGTTCGGGCAGCGGCCCGTGCCAGGCGGGCACGGGTCCGGGCCTGCAATGCTTCCAGTTCCGGCTGCAGGCGCTGCCGGGTGGCGCGGTCCATCCGGTCGATGAACAGGATGCCTTGCAAGTGATCATATTCATGCTGGATGGCTCGGGCCAAAAGCCCGCCGCAACGGAAGTGCAGCGGCCGGCCTTCGCCATCGAGGGCCCGGACCTCGATTCTTTCCGGGCGCGCAATGTCGGCGTAAATGTCGGGAAAGCTGAGGCAGCCTTCGGGGCCGACGACTTCGGGCGCCAGGGGCTGGATTTGGGGGTTGATGAGGACCAACGGCATGAGGGAGGCGGGGTCGGCGGGCTGACCGTCCAGTTCCAGAGTGGAGGGGCGATCGGTGACGTCGCGCAGGTCGAGCACGGTGAGTTGGAGGGCCTGTCCGACCTGCTGGGCGGCCAGGCCGATGCCGTGCGCGGCGTACATGGTTTCGAACATGTCCACGATCAGCTGGCGCAAGTCGGGCGTGATGCGCTCGATGCGCCGCCCCTTCTGGCGCAGGATCGGATGGCCGTATTGGACGACTTCGAGCACCATGGCCTTCGACTCAGAAAAGATAGGGCCCGCTGGTGGTGGAGGGCCAGTTTCGAAGGGCACGGATCAGATCGTCCACGGTGGGGCTTTGGGCCTTGATCACGTAGTAGCCGCTGGTGGTGACCCCGGTGAGGAGGGCCTGGTCGTCACTGAACCCCAGCAGTTTGCCCAGGCAGAAGCCGGAGTTGAAATGGTCGCCGGCGCCGGTGGTCAGGCGCGGTTTGGTCGTGTAAAGACCGTCGACGATGCTGAGCCGGCCTTCACTGACGCAGAGTGCGTAGGCGACGGGATGGACGACCAGGGTGTGGACGGGCACCCGTTGGTGGATTTCCCGGGCCAGGGCGGCCACGGCAGCACGGGATCCGTCGCCCCGCTCCAGGCCGAACACGCGCGCGATTTCGTAGGCTTCCTTTTCGTTGAGGCCCAAAATGACGTTGAAATACCGGCGGAACTCCAGAATGAGGTCCAGGGCTCGTCGGATATCCTCGGACGTGCGTTTTTCGGGATCGGCCAGGTCGAAGAACAGGGTGCGCCGCGGGCCGTGGGTGGGCAATTGAGGGCAGATCTCGCGCAGCACGGCTGCCCAAATGTCGCTCATGTAGGGGAGCATGGTCCAGTTGACGAAGGCCACCAGATCAGCGCTGGCGAACTTGGCGGCGAACCGGTCGCGACCGTAGCGCTGCACGATGTTCTCCCAGGTGATTTCTTTGAGCGAGGAGTGTTTGCCCAACATGATTTTGCCGTCCTCGAACTCGAGGGCGTCGGTCAGACCGGGCGGGGCAATCGAATGGACCTCGGCGCGGCGGGCGAACTCCTCGAAGACGGGGTGGAGATTGGGGTAACCCAGGTTGCCGACATAGGTGACGCGGAGTCCCAGTTGGGCCAGGGCATTGCCCATGATGGGGCCGTTGCCGCCGAGCTTGGTCAGCTGCGTGACCAGCTCGAGGTTGGTGCTCTTGCCCGCCGCGGCGGCCAGTCGCTCGGCCAGACGCGCAATGGTGGGGGTGCGATCGTAACGCTCGGCGCTGTAGCGCTTGTCCACCACGTGAAGGATTTCGTCCACGAAGCCGTCCAGGCCGAGGAAGGCTTGCAGTTGGGACAGGCGCGGCCGTGCCGATTCCAGAGCGGCCGCAGTTTGGGATCGAAGTTCAGGGGTGTTCTGATTCATGGTCGGTTGGGTGCAAGGGAACCGGCCGGATCAATCAGGGGCCACGCCCAGGATCTGCAGGACCCGTTCCAGTTCCTCGTTGCTAAAGAAAGCGATTTCCAGGGCGCCGCGGCCGTCCCGGTACCGCAATCGGACGCGGGTACCCAACCGTTCGCGCAGCCGGTCTTCCAAGCGGGCCAGTTGGGGATCGGTCGGAGGACGCTCGGAGCGGCGCGACCCACCGGACCGCTGTTCGGCCACCAGGCGCGCCACCAGGGCCTCGGTCTGACGGACGTTGAGCCCCTCGCGCACGACACGTTCGGCCACGGCCTTCTGCAGAGTCTCCTCTTCCAGGCCCAGGATGGCCTTGGCATGTCCGACCGTCAGCTGGCCGGTGCGGAGGTACAGTTGCACCCCGGGCGGCAATTTGAGCAGACGCAGTGCATTGGCCACGGCGGCCCGGCTCTTGCCGACCCGTTGCGCCGCTTCTTCCTGGGTGAACCCAAACTGGTGCAGCAGCTGCGCGAAGCCCTGGGCTTCTTCGATGGGATTGAGATTCTCGCGTTGAAGGTTTTCGATGAGCGCCAGCTCGAGAGCGGTCCGGTCGTCCACGTCCCGAACAATCACCGGGACCTCGGCGAGCTGGAGCATCTGGGCGGCGCGCCATCGGCGTTCGCCGGCGATCAGTTCGTAACCCTCGCCCCGGCGGCGCACGACCAACGGCTGAAGGATCCCCTGTTGCCGGATCGACTCGGCCAGTTCCTCCAACGACTCGGGACTGAACTCCTGACGCGGCTGGAGAGGATTGGGTCGGATGAGCTGCAGAGGCACGCGCAGGATCGGTTCAGCCGCCCGCGGGCTCGGCGGAAGGGCACTCGGCGACGCATCCGGGCGGGATGCGTCCGTGCCTGTGGGGGGCTGCGCTGCCGTGGGGGAGGTCCCCAGCAGGGCGCCCAAACCGCGGCCCAGCGCGGATTTTGCCATGCGCCGAGGCTGCCGCAGGGGCTTTGCGGTGTCAATGTTCTGCGGCCGGGAATCGCGCCAGAGGACGCATTGCCCCTCATCTCCCCGAGCCTTCAAAGGTGTCCAAAACCAGAAACGCGCCGGACAACGGATTTGGGGCACTGAGGGCCCTGCCTGCGCCGGGGATCGAGCGACGCTCCTCCACAACAGCCCCCGCAAATTCATGCCAGAGAGGCGTCCTGAGCAACCGGATCACCTCGATCCGGATTCCACCTCCAGCGCGCCATCTGACGGCTCCAACGGGGCGGGAATTCGCCAACCCAGGGCCACGCCCCGGGCAACCGGATCGCCATAATTCATCGTGCCCTGAAGGGGCAGGAATCCGCACGGTCCCACGCCCGCCCCTCGCGATTGGGATCACAGAGTTGCGCCCTTTCGGGGCGCGATGGGTCTGGGGGCCCCGAGTTCCCAGCGGGTTGCCCGGGCTGACGAATCGATGCGCTTTCAGCGCGTTGATTCGCACGCGCGATCCATGGGCAGTGGATCCACGAGGTGAGCGTCCCTGTCTGCCACAGGGCAGCGAGCGACAATTCCCGGCCACGCGATAGGAACTCTTTTCCACCGAACACATCGAGGATCGGAGAGGCTTCACACCCATGACCGGCCAACCCCTTCGCCCCAACGGGGCGGAATTCAGCAGCCCGAGGCCCGCCTGCGGCAATGAGGTCGCACCGATCACGGACGAACGATTGCGCCTTCAGCGCGTGGATGGACCCGTGCAAATGGCGGAGAACCAAGCCGCCCGGTTGAGGCCCCGAACTCGGAAGACGGCTCCGGCCGGGGGCGACGTGCCGACGGCTCCCGAGGGCCGGCGCCGAGGACGCCGGGCCCGGGACAGCCGACGCTCAACCCCAGATTTGGCGATCCAGAGTGCGATACTGAATGGCTTCGCTGACGTGGTCGGCCTGGATGCGGTCCGAGCCGGCCAGGTCGGCGATGGTGCGAGCGACTTTGAGGATCCGATCGTACGCCCGGGCGCTGAGTTGCAGGTCATTCATGGCGTACCGGAGCAGGTCCAGTGCGGTGGCGTCCAGCGCGCAGAACTGTTTGAGTTCCCGGGGCCCCATGTGGGCGTTGCAAGTGATGCGGGGTCGGCCCCGGAAGCGTTCCTGTTGGCGGAGCCGGGCGGCCACGACGCGTTCGCGCACGCGGGCGGAGGGTTCGGCGGGATGATCCGCGGTGATTTCGCGGAATTTGACGGCGGGCACTTCCACATGAAGGTCGATCCGGTCCAGAAGGGGTCCGCTGACGCGGTTGAGGTAGTTTTGGATTTCGCGCGGAGAACAGCGGGACTCGCCGGGCATTTTGCCGTCCGGCGTGGGATTCATGGCGGCCACGAGCATGAACCGTGCGGGGAAGGTGACGCTGCCGGCGGCGCGCGAGATGGTCACGCGCCCTTCTTCCAGCGGCTGACGCAGGGTTTCCAGCACGCTTCGCTTGAACTCCGGCAGTTCGTCCAGGAAAAGCACCCCGTTGTGCGCCAGGGAGACCTCGCCCGGAGTTGGGTTGACATTGCCCCCGAGCAGGCCGGCGTCGCTGGCGGTGTGATGCGGGGCGCGGAAGGGCCGGTGACGGATGAGCGGTTCATCGGGGGGAAGCAGGCCGGCCACGCTGCTGTCTCTTATACACAT
>JAOADM010000067.1 GCA_026417315.1 Limisphaera sp. | reverse complement strand
AGATGTGTATAAGAGACAGGTCAAGGGGACCGCGAAGTGGTGTTCGTAATACGGCCACCAGGGATACGCCACCGCCTTGAACACGAACGCGCCAAGCCACGCGCCCACTGCAAACATGCCCACCGGCGGCCAGCCCAGGCGCATTACCGTCCACAATCCAAAAACCCCCGAGGCCAACATGACCGGATGCGAAGTTCCCAAGAGCGGGACCGGATACCTTTCGAAGGTTGGATCGGTCATGGCACCGGCCCGCGCCGCCCAGTGCGATCCCAGCAACCACTCCCAACGAAAGGACGGCGAAATCCACGCCAGCGCCGCGAAGGCTGCGCCCCAGCCGAGGAGCCAGGGCCCCAACAACTGCAGCGACTTCCGCCACCCGTAAAGCCGCAGAACCAGCAGGGCCAAACCCGGCGCCACCACCGCCGCGGTGAATTTGATGTGCAGGGCTGCTGCCATGACGGCGCCCGAGATCACCGCCCGGCCCCAACCCGGGGGACCGTTCGCACGGGCCAGCAATCCTGCGGAGACCACCGCCCACGCCAATGCGGGCGGCTCCAACACGGCGCTCACGCTCATGGGCAAGGTCCAATAACTGCCTGCCCAGAGCAGCGCCCCGAACGCCAAACCCGCAAAGCCCAGGTGACTTCTCCCCATCCAGGCCACCGCCGCCCACATGGCCCCTACTGACAACACCGTAAACAACCGAGGGATCCACGGTCCTTCCCCGAACCACCGACACAACGCCGCGTTGAGGAGAGTGTGCAACCAGGGTTGATCGTTCCAAACGCGATGGAGCAAATCCGGGTGCTGCAGGGCGTAGTGGATCTTCCCCAGCTCCCACCCGTCGTCAACCACAACCCTCCAAGAGTTCCAGCAGGCCGCGTACGCGGCCCCGAGGACCGCAAGGATTACCAAGGGCCCCCCTCTTACGGCGCCCTGTCCGTTCCCGCTCATTCACCCGTCCGAGCCGAACGCCAGCTCAACACCCCCACCAGGAAAAACCACGTCGCCAAAGCCGTCCGCCACTCCTCCTCCTGCTCCCGCAACCAACTGATCCACGAGCGCAGGCCGGCCAGGCACGGACAGGGAACGCCGCCGGGTGTTTCCAGGAACTGCCAGGCCAGAAAGCCTGCGCCCACGGCGCTCAGCACCAGGCTTCCGGCCGGGTTCGGCAGGACCAGCACCAGAGCGCCCGCGACGAGTTCCCCCGCCCCCTGCCACCGCGCCCAGCGCTCCCACTGGGCCACGGAATCCGACGACAGCTGCAATTGCTCCCCCTCACCCCGTCCCACCCCCACCAGTTTGGCGGCGCCCAACAACAGCAAAACCAGCGCAGCCAGTACGAGCACCGGTCGCACCGCCCTGCCACCCGATTGCGCAACTTTTGCCGCTTCGTCCATGAAACCAACTTGTCGTCAGGCTTGCGCCGAAGGGGCCGCCCTCTTTTGCCTGCGCGGTCCCCTGGCGATTCCCGCCGCCTCAGGTGCCGTGCTTCCGGGCCCACCAACGTTTTCCGGTGCCCCAGAACACCATGGCCACCCCCACTCCCAAGACTCCCACCAGGATCCAACGCCGCCAATTCTGCCATGGCATCAGGTCCGGCAGGGGCTCCTCGGGCCCGAAGTCCCCGCCCGGCCCAAAGCCGCGAGCGATGATTTGATGCGTGACTCCGTTGGAAGTAATCGAGAACCGATCCAAGGGCTCGGTCCGTTTTCGAAACATCTCCGGGAAATACCCATCCGGCGCCGACGGATCCAACCCGAATTCAATCTTGTCCAGATAGTTCGTATGTCGCAGGAGCCCTTCTCGGAAGTCCACCTCTTCCACCACGTACTGCCATGGGAGAAACGATCGCTCCGAAAGATACGTATACGTGACGCGAAACACGTTCGAGGATCCCTCCCGCCATCGCACGGCCTCGCAGACCAGTTCCAGTGGCCGCCCTCGCTCATCCCAGCGAGTGATTCGTCCCTTGCCCCCGGGATGCGCGAGAACCCCCTCCACGGGTTCCACCTCGAATTCGACTTCGTTCCGCCATCGCAGCGGTCCCCAGCCCAGCGGATCCAACCCCAACCGCAAGTCACCCAGCAACTTGGCGTCCATGAAAGCTCTCATTACGTGATATTCTCCCTGCCCCCCAGCCGTGTTCGTGCGGAATGACACGTGCAGGGCTTTGTGATCCTCGAACAAGGCCCAGTAATAGTCACGATTGCGGCCTTCGATCAGTTCCAGTCCGGGGAGCACGGGCTTGAACCCCACCTTGCCACCCCGGAGGAGCACGATGTGCCCCTTCTCGGTCCCGAACCACCGGCAGTACCAACCCTCCGGTTGCCAGGCGGCCTCGAAGCGTTCCAACAAGAAAATTCGGGGCAGGTAGATGGCCGGCTTGTCCAGCGTGTCAGAAACCGCGTGCCGAATCCACGACCGGGATCGCCGGTAGCTCACGTACTTCACCCATGGGGTCTGGGCCAAATAGTTCCGGAAGGCGGTCCCGGGATCCGTTTCCGAAAAAGGGTGCCCGTCCGTCTCTGCAGCAAACAGCCAGCACGCCTCGAGTCCGGTCACCGCGACCAACATCCAGCAAACTCCCTGCGTCCGTTTCATGGCCGCCATGCCTCCGTTTTGGTCCGACGTCCTGTCACCCGCCCCTAAAAAGCATAGAGCGGCTCGGCGCTGCGGGTCGAGCCAGACCACCCCGCCATCCGCTGCCGCTCGCGCAACCCTCGGGCGGTCATTTGGTGAGGCCGGCTCCGCGCGACCCCACCGGCCAGGCCCCGGAGCTCTTTAGCTCCACTCCCGGCAACCCTCTCTGCCCGAATACCTGCTTGACCGCGTGGACCCCTGGCGCCCCTCCCCCAGCTCGCACTCTCTGGACCGGTACAGCAAACGCCCGCCACCCTGCCCGTCGGGGCGGCAATACCCAACCCCTGGCCGACCCGCCCTCATCAGCCCTTGGGCGGCTGCCATTCCGCCCGCCGCCCTGCCGGCCGGGCGTTCCCGACCTGGGCAGTGCTGCAAGGCGCCGCTCCGCCAGCGAATCGTTGTCAAGTGGCTCCTGTTATGGATTCTGGCATCTGTCACCGGTCACGTATGCCACTGTGTACGCACCGCGATAGTCCTGCACGCTCGGGCACCAGTACGCGCAGCCCAGCGCCCCCGTGGTGAAAAAGGATGTCCACCCCCAACTTCCTGGTGGCGCGGTGCGGACGAACGGGTAGTTAGGCGTGTGTTCGGCCAGGGTGCATGTCTCACCTCCGAAAATGGCCGTGGGTGGGCAGTCTCTCAAGTACGGCATGTAGCAAGCGACCGCTGTAGCTGCGCCGAACACCCAGGCGGCAAGTACAGCCGCCGGGGTGTGAATGAATCGAGCCAGGCTCCATGGGCTTGTGCGAACTCTCATGGGCGTTTTCATGCCCCTACTAAAGCCAAAAAAAAAAAAAAAAGTTGTCAAGAGCCCATGAAGGTGCCGGCGCCCCTTCGGCCTGCGGCAGGGCAGAACGGAACGAGGTCGACCCGAGTTGCAGGGCGCTCGAAGAACCGTCCCCAACGGGCCGCAGGCAAACGTTTCGCGTTGTTATGCCGAGACCGATCCCTCCCTGTGAAGCAGGCACATCGAGGACGACACCAAGAACCTCCCAACGCCACCACCAAACGACGCCCTTCTCCCGAGAAACAGCGAAAGCCCCGTCCAAACCAATGGATCTCCTGTCAGGGTCTTCAGGGTCGGCGGCTCCCACCGCGGGAGAAACCCCGGGCAATGGCACGGAAATACTTGCGTACCGTGGCAAGGGCCCCATGTTAGCGCCGCGCTCCGGCCAAACCGCGGGCAACCCTTGCTGCGGTTCGGAGAAACGGCCGATGCAGACAGTTTCGCAGCAGGGCAGGCATGACCGGGCAAAAGCCCCGGAACGCGGAGGAAAACCGGAGGGGAAAGGTGGTGAAGACATGAGCGACCTGGATTTGCAACGACTCGAGCGGCGTCCCGGCGTGGCGCCCTGGCGCCTTGCGCTGGCGCAGAAAGTGGAATCGGCTCCGGCCCAGTGGACGATCACGGCGCTGATCGTGATCAATGCCGTGGTGCTGGGTTTGGAAACCAGCGCCCGCGTGCGTGAACTTTGGGGACCGTGGCTGGTCGCGGTGGACCGCGCCTGCCTGACGGCGTTTGTGATCGAGTTGACGCTCAAATTGGCGGTGTATCGCGGGCTTTTCTGGCGCAATCCGTGGAACTGGTTCGACGCACTCGTTGTGGGCATTGCTCTGGTTCCCCAGGCCGGGGCCTGGTCGGTGCTCCGGTCGCTCCGTGTCCTGCGGGTGCTGCGGCTGTTGACCGTGGTACCGCAGTTGCGAAAGGTGGTGGCGGCCTTCCTGCATGCCATTCCGGGGCTGTTGGGGGTGATCGCCGTCATGGCGATTTTCTTCTATACCGCCGGCGTGCTGGCCACCACGCTCTTCGGCGGCACGCATCCCCAATGGTTCGGCACGCTGGGCAAGAGCCTCTACACGTTGTTCCAGATCATGACGCTGGAGAGCTGGTCCATGGGGATCGTGCGGCCCGTCATGGAGAGCCACCCCTGGGCCTGGGCGTTTTTTGTGCCGTTCATCGTGGTGGCCACCTTTACCATCCTGAACCTGTTCATCGGGATCATCGTCTCGACCATGCAGGAGCTGGCCACGCTGCCGGATCCGTCCCAGCCCACGGAGGAGATCAAGGCGATTCTGGCGCGGGTGGAAGCGGATCTGAAAACCGTGCGACGGGAAGTGGAGCGCTGGCAACTGACACCGGAGTGACCCGACCGCCGCGGCACGGGAGCCCTGCGGAACGGGCGGAGGGAAGGGGTTTCCGAGGGGGATCCGCAACTGCCGGCGCCGGCTGCCGACGGTACCTGATTCGGGCCTGCGGTGGCGATCCGGAAGCACCGGGCGGTCGCGTTCTACACACGCGTTCCGACTTTTTGACCTTGAGTCCCTTGTTTGGCTTCGGAAAGAACCGATGTTCGCATTCCGATGACCCGGGTCGGTCGGTCCCCTGCGCCGCGGCACGGGACCGGCCATAGCAGGCGACCGGTGGCGGCGGCACGGGGCCAGGGCTCACGGAGTTTTGAGAAAAGGAATCGCGCTCGGGCGGGCCGGGAGGCACAGTAAGGCAGCCGTCCATCGGGACAGTCCGGGAGAAGGTCGACCGTTGTGGAGCGGGTGTCCGTGATCATGCCGGTGCGGAACGAGGCCGCCTCGATCGAGTCGGCCGTGACATCGGTTTTACAGCAGGACTGGCCGCCCGAGGCGCTGGAGATTTGCGTGGTGGATGGAAGGTCCACGGACGGCACGCGGGAAAAAATCATGGCCCTGGCGCGCCGCGACGCCCGGGTCCGACTGCTGGACAATCCCCGCTGCATCATTCCCGCGGCGTTGAATCTGGGCCTGCGCGCGGCCCGGGGGCCCTGGATCGCACGGCTGGACGGACACGGTTCGTGGCCCCCGAATTATTTGCGCGAATGCACGGGCTGGTTGGAGCGAACATCCGGCCTGGCGGTGGCGGGCGGGGCCTGGGATTGCGTCGGCCATGGCTGGCTGGGCTCGGCGATTGCGCGTGTCGTCAGTTCACCGCTGGGCATCGGCAATGCCCGGTACCGCACCGTGCCCTCCCAGGAACCGGCCCGGGCCGTGGACAGTGTCCCGTTTTGGGTGGCGCGCCGCGAGGTCTTCGAGCACGTCGGTCTGTTCCGCGAAGATTTCCCGTGCCACGAGGACTACGAATTCAACTACCGACTGCGACGGGCCGGGGGACAGGTATGGCTTTTGCCCTGGGTGCGTGCCCGTTACCGGGTCCGGCCCACGCTGGGCCGGCTGGCGCGGCAATACCTCCGCTACGGCCATTGGAAGGGGCGGTTTCTGGCCACGGCACCGGGGTCGGTGCAGCCGCGCCATGTCATCCCGCCACTATGGGTGGCGATTAGCCTGGTTCTGGCCGGGGCCGCCGCGGCCGGGCCTGGTGGCCGTCCGATGGCGGCGGGGTGGGCGGCGCTCTACGGCGCCTACGTGGCAGCCGCCTCGGTTCGGCTGACGTGCGGCCGAAAGCCGGCGGACTGGGACCTTCGCAGTGTGGCGGTGTTGCCGGTGGTGCTGTTGCTGGTTCATGCCTGTTGGGGGCTGGGCGTCTGGAGCGGTTTGTTGCGGGGCCCGGTGCGGGGGGCGCCCCCGGGATGGCCGGGCTCGAGCACGGAGCCGGCCCGACTGGAAACGGGCTCCGGGGCGACCGCCGACTCCAGCAGCGGTGACCGGGCGACTTGCCACTGACAGCGGCCCGGCGCAGTCTTTTTCGATGGTCGCGACCATGATGTCCGCATTGTCCCCGGTCATGAAAGCCGCAGGGTCCGGGCGACACCCCGGGCGGCGTCCGCCGTGGCTGCCCGAGTTGCTGGCGCCGGCGGGCGATTGGGATTGCGTGCGCGCCGCGGTGGAGAACGGCGCGGACGCCGTCTATTTCGGCCTGCAACGTTTCAACGCGCGGATGCGGGCGCGAAACTTCCGGGTCGAGGAACTGCCGGCACTGATGGAGTGGTTGCACCTGCGCGGGGTTCGGGGCTACGTCACCTTCAACACCCTCGTGTTCGAGGAGGAACTGCCCGAAGCGGAGGTGCAGCTGCGGGCGATGATGGCCGCCGGGGTGGACGCGGTAATTGTGCAGGACGTGGGCGTGGCCCGGCTGGTGCGCATGCTTTCAACGGATTTTCCGATGCACGCGTCCACGCAAATGACGGTGACGAGTGCGGCCGGGGTGCGACTGGCTCGCGAGCTGGGCTGTCAACTGGTGGTGCTGGCGCGGGAGTGTTCGGTGGCGGACATCGAGCGGATCCAGGCGGAGTTACGGGCCCACGGAGGCGCCGGCGGGGTGCCGCTGGAGGTGTTTGTGCACGGGGCGTTGTGTGTGGCCTATTCGGGGCAATGTTTGACCAGCGAGTCGCTCGGCCAACGCTCGGCCAACCGGGGCGAGTGCGCCCAGGCCTGTCGGTTGCCCTACCAACTGCTGGCCGACGGTCAGCCGGTGGACCTGGGGGATCGGCAGTATCTCTTGAGCCCGCAGGATCTCATGGGGCTGGAGCTGCTCCCCCAACTGGTGCGGGCCGGCGTGGCGTCATTGAAAATCGAAGGGCGCCTGAAGTCGGCAGAATACGTGGCCAATGTCACGGGCGCCTATCGCGAGGCTCTGGATCGACTGGCCGAACTGGCGGAGCAGCCGGAGGCGTTGCCCGACACGTGGCCCGTTTCGCCCGAGACACGCTATCAGCTCGAGATGGCCTTCTCGCGAGGGCTCTACACGGGCTGGCTGCGCGGCATCGACAACCAGGCGCTCGTCCATGGGCGGTTCGGAAAAAAACGCGGGGTGTACCTGGGTGAGGTCGTGCGTGTGGAACGGGAGGCGGTCATCCTCCGCCAATCGGGCCCGATTCGACCGGGCGACGGCGTGGTCTTCGACGCCGGGCAACCCGAGCTGCGCGAAGAGGGGGGCCGCGTGTATGCCATCGAGCCGGTCAAGGCAGCAGACCCGCAGCTCGGTCTGATCCGGCTTCGGTTCGGGCCGGGAACCATTCGCTGGCAACGGGTGCGCGCGGGGCAAAAGGTTTGGAAGACCGACGATCCGGCCCTGGACCGGTTCTGGCGCGAGACCTACGCAGGGCCCGCGCCCCGATACCTCCGACCCTTGCGCATGCAGGTGGCGGGCCGGGCAGGCGAGCCGCTGCGCCTGCGCGTCGAAGACGAACTCGGACATCGCGTTGAATTGGCGTCGGCGATCCCGCTCGTGCTGGCCCGGCAGCATCCCCTGACCGTGGAGCGGCTTCAGGAACAATTGGGTCGCCTGGGCGGTACGCCGTTTTACCTGGCAGAGTTGGAAAGCACGCTGGAGGGGGATCTTTTGCTGCCCTGGAGCGAGCTGAACCGGTTGCGGCGGCAGGCCGTCGAGGAGCTGGAACGGCGCCGTCGTCAGCCGCCCCGGTGGACCGTGCGAGCCGAACCCGTGGTGGCCCCGGCCAGTCAACGGCCGGCTCCGGAGGTTGATCGTGCCCGATCGGTCAACCGGCCGCCGGAGGACGCGGCGACGTTGCTCGTTTTGGTGCGGTCGCTGGCCCAGCTCGAGGCCGCCCTGGCCCGGGGCGTTGGCACGATCTACTGCGAGCTGGAGAACCCCAAACAGTATCGGATCGCCGTCGAAGCAGTGCGAAACCACAACGCCTCGCACGCTTGTTCCGCAACCCTCTGGGTGGCCGGGCCACGAATCACGAAGCCGGGAGAGGAATGGATTCTGCGTCAGGTGGCCTCCTGCGGGGCCGACGGTTTTCTGGTGCGCAACCCGGATCAATTGGCGTGGTTCGCCGGACAATGCTGCGTGGGAGATTACACGCTCAACGTGGCCAACCACCTGGCCGCGGAATATTTCCTTGAAAAATTCGGATTGGAACGGCTGACGGCCAGCTACGACCTGGACGCCCGCCAGTTGGCGGCCCTGGCCCGCGTGTTGCCCCCCGGACGCCTGGAAGTCACGATTCACCAACACATGCCCATGTTTCACATGGAGCACTGCGTGTTCTGCGCGTTCCTCTCCACCGGCCGGGATTACCGGGATTGCGGACGGCCGTGCGAGCGTCATGAGGTCCGATTGCGGGACCGAGTGGGCATGGCGCATCCGGTGAAGGCCGATGCGGGATGTCGCAACACGGTGTTCAACGCGCGCGCCCAAACCGGTGCCGAATTCGTCGATCTGTTGAAGGAGGTCGGCGTGCGCCATTTCCGGGTGGAGTTCCTCGATGAGGGACCGGAGGAGGTGCACCGCACCCTCACGCGATACCAGCAACTATTGCGCGGGGAGATTCGCGGAGAAGAGCTCTGGCGGGAACTGCGGCTGGTCCATCAGCTCGGTGTGACTCGCGGAACCTTGCTGCGGCACTGACCTCAAAAAGCCCTTCTGCGCTCCGTGCCTTCACCTCAGGCGGTCGGGTACTCCATCGCCGCGTGCAGCGGGAGGCTTGGAACGTGCCGGCCACGCCCCCCTCAGCATGCTCGTCCGCCGGGCTGTCCGGCTCCCGACGCACCGGAACGGCGAGTCTGCCGGGCGGCCGTGTTCAAGCGGAGGCTGACCCGGTCACGGCCGGCGGGACCGAAGCCGACGAGGGCGGGGATGCTCCCGGAGGCGGTGCAGGCACAGTTGGAGGCGGACTTCCGGCTGGCGGGACAGCTTTGGCCTTGGGCCGGCCCAGGAAGAAATACAGCAGCGCTCCCAGGGCGTGGGTGAGACAAACCACCACCACCCAGGCGATGCGTTCGCCATCGGTCAGTCCCTTGTTTCGCAGGGCGTGGATCAACATCCACAGCCAAAAGGCGAACAACAACACTCCCAGCAGCAGGAAGAAACCCCACGCCAGGAACAGGACAAGCTCGGCTGCTCCGAGCGCGATTTGGGCGAGGAACATGGGATTCATAGGTTACGAGCCAGGTTGTGCAGGGGTGGCCTGCGGTTGATTGGTTGACGTCGATCCGGTGGTCGGCCCGGCCGGGGACGGCGCGGAGGCTTCCCGCAGGACCGGGACCTGTTGGAGCAGTTTCTCCAGCTTGATGCCGGTGAGGCTTTCGACGACGGGCGGCAGCTGGCTGAGGATCTGGGTGACGTCGCTGGTCAGCTTGCTGGCGCCGCCGCCGGGGCCGGGCCCGGCATTGATGATCACGATTTTCTCGGTCTTGCTGAGCGGCTCGCTGATCTTCGCCGCCAGCTCGGGCAGGCCTTTCATGATCAGGTCGATCACGGCGGCCTGGTTGTATTGGCGGAAGGCTTCGGCCTTCAGACGCATGGCCTCGGCCTGGGCGCGGCCCTGGGCCTCGATGACCTCGGCTTCGGCCAGACCGCGGGCCTTGTTGGCCTCGGCCTCCGCTCGACCAGTGGCCTGAATGACCTCGGCCTGGGCCAGACCCGTGGCCTTGGTGGCGGCGGCCTGACCCGCAGCCTCGGTTTCCAACTGATACTTGCGCGCATTGGCCAGGGTTTCGACACGGTACCGTTCCGCGTCGGCCGGCCGCTGCACCGTGGCTTCCAGTTCGCGTTGTTTGCGTTTGATCTCCTGTTCTTGCAGCTCGATCTGCTTTTGTTTCTCGACGATCTGGACCTGAACCTCCTCGGCCTTGACCAACTGACCGGTTTTGAACTTCTGCAGGTCGTAGGCCAGGTCCGCCTCCGCCCGCTTGCGGTTGACGTCCGCCTGGAACTCGGCCACGCGCATCTGATAATCGCGCTGGGCCTCGGCGATTTTGGTTTCGGCGGCGAACTTGGCCTCCTGGCCGGCCTGCTGGGCCTGCGCACTGCGGATCATGGCGTCGCGATCCGCCTCGGCCTGGGCAATGACGGCGTCGCGTTTGACCTGGGCAATGCGCGGTTTGCCCAGAGCGTCCAGATAGCCCTGGTTGTCGCGAATGTCGCGGATGGTGAAGCTGACGATGCCCAGGCCCATGTTGGCCATGTCGCCGGCGGCCACTTCCTGCACCTTGGCCGCAAAGGCGTCGCGGTTCTGGTAGATGTCTTCCACCGTCATCGTGCCCAGGATGGCACGCAGATGTCCTTCGAGCGTTTGGGTGGCGATGTTCTTGATCTCGTCGACGCCCTTGCTGAGGAACTGTTCGGCAGCCGTGGCGATGGAGATGTCGTCGCCCTTGACCTTGATTTGGGCCACGCCGTCCACTTTGACGGGGACGCCCTTGACCGTGTAAACCTCCGGCGTGACCACGTCGATGGTCATGAGTTCGAGCTTCAGAACATCGACTTTTTCCAGCACGGGCCACACGAAGACGCCGCCGCCCTTGACGATGCGATAGCCCACTTCGCGCACCGTGCCGTCCGGATCCACCACCTTGCGTTTGCGGCCGGATATGATCAGCACTTCGTTGGGTCCCACCTTGGTGTAACGGCGGGCCCAAATGGCCAGGAACAGGAAGAAGACCACCAGGACGGCGCCCACGCCGATGATCACGGTGGACCATCGAGCGTCCACAGCCATCCACAGTCCGGGCAGGGGCAACGATTCCATGCGAGGATTCCTCAGGAGATGGGCTCGACGTAAAACAGGGTACCGACCATGCGGGTGATCCGCACCGGCCGACCGGCGGGGATGGGCACACCGCCCTCGGATCGAGCCGGGGCAGAATAGCGCGTGTTGGCGATGACATAGGCAATCTCGCCCACGCCATCCGCCGGAATGGGGGTGATCACCGAAGCGGTCGAACCGATGACCTGCGCGACGCGCGCCTCGCTGGAGGCCTGCGTCCTGCGGAACATCGCATTGAAAAACCAGAAGGTTAACCCGGCAATCACCCCGCCCGAGGCGGCCGCCAGCGGCGCGCTCACCCACACGCTGCTGGTGGCGTCAATCCGCGAAAAGATCAGTCCCGCCGCGCCAAAGGCCGTCACAAAACTCGCCAGCACGGTCGGGCTGAAAAAGGACACCCCGGGCAGGCCACTGTCGGAAAACCCCGCCTCGGCATGCCCGCCCGTGCCCACTTCCCCGTCCCCGCCGAAGATGTGACCGAAGATCGCGCTGAGGATCGAGAACATCAGCCCCAGGACCAGGCAGGCGCCGTAGATCCATGTGTCCATACGATCGGCTGTGCTCCGCAGTTCAAGGGGCAGTTAACGCCGACCCCTTCACTCTGGCAAGTGCGAAAGGGCCTGGCCATGAAGAATGGGGCATTCCCTTTCGACAGCTCCGGATTCAGGGATCCCAATGAAAATGTCCCTCTTCTCCCGGCTTTCCCGTCTCGGGGACGCCCGACATTTCGCCCGGCATTCAGGCTGCCCAGAACCAAAGCGCGCCTGGGCGGAACCTCTTGCGGCCTTCGCAGCGAGCCCCCAAGGGCGTGGCTCAGTCGGGTTGACCAGCCCGGCGCACCGGCCGCAACGAACGGAACTCGATCGGCCCGTGCGGCGCAGGTCCCACTGGCCGCGCCCATCGGCGCCGGCCCGTCTGGGCCCGACTTCGCCGTTTCCTCCAAACCCGCCTCATGGACCTGGCGTCCGCGTCGTCCGGGGGCTGCTCCCCGCGTTTTGCCCTCCGCGCGTTCGCCGCGGCTGATCCCGGCCGGGCGGTGCATCACCACACAGTCCGGCATTGGACCTTGCCCCGGAGGAGCACCCGGGCCCAACCTGCCTCGCAAAACGTAACCGCTTGCCGCGTCGCGGCTCAGCGTAGCTGTCAGAAAACAGGGACTCGTATGAAAGCACTTTGCAGGTTGTTGGGTGCGGTCGGGTGGCTTGTGACGGTTGCCGGATACACCGCGCCGGGAGATCCGGGGCAATGGCCCACACAACCGTTGACCCTGGCGGATGCGTTGAATCTTGCCTTGGAGCAAAATGCCGAGGTGCGCAAGGCGCGCCAGGACCTGGAAGCGGCCACCGGGGTGGCCATCCAAACACGGGCCGTGGTCATCCCCAAGCTTCAGGCCACGGCCCAATACACGGCACGCGACGCCGGGGGTGTGGAACAGTTTCCCGTGGTCGGCCTGCCCATTCAAATCCCCAACGAGGCCTGGTCGGCCGGTGTGCGCCTGGTGCAGAGCGTTTATGAGGGCGGTCGACTCCGCTCGGCGTGGCGCTCTGCCCGGCTCACCGAGCAACAAGCCCGGGCCGCCTATGATACCGCAGTGGCCGACACGGTACTGGCGGTGCGCACCGCGTACGCTGATGTGTTGCTGGCAGCGGAGATGGTCCGGGTCCATCAAGCCTCCGTGGAGTTGCTGGAGGAGGAACTGCGACAGACCCGGCAACGATTCGAGGCCGGCACCGTGCCGCGGTTCAATGTGCTGCGGGCGGAAGTGGAACTCGCGAATGCCCGGCCCCGACTGAGCCGGGCCCGAAACAGCCTGCGCATTGCCAAACAAAACCTGGCGCACCTGCTGGGCTTCGACGTCCCCGCCGGATTCTCCGAAGATCTGCCGTTGGAACTGGCGGATCGCCTGGAGCCTCCCCCCGGCCTGCCGGAGCTGAACGCAGCCCTCCGACAGGCCCTGGAACATCGCAGCGAGCTGGCCGTGTTGCGTCATGCCGAGGCACTGCAGGCCGAATCGGTCCGCCAGGCCCGGGCCGCCTTCAAGCCCGCGCTGGAACTGTTCGCCGGCTATGATGCCCACAGCCCCAACTTCCGGGACGAGCTCGATCGGGTCATCGATGGATGGGTCGTGGGGGCGCAAATGCGATGGAACCTGTTCGACGGGGGGCTTTCCCGCGGCAAACTTGTCGAGGCCCGCGCCCGCCAGGCGCGCGCGCAAGTCGAGATCGAAGACGCGCAGCGTCGCATCGAACTGGAGGTTCGCACCGCCTATTCGCGGCTGGTGGAGGCTCGCGAAGTCCTGCAGTCCACCCTCAAGGTCCAGGAACAAGCCGAGGAAGCCCTGCGCCTGGCCCAAGCACGGGCCTCTGCGGGAACGGGCACCCAACTCGATGTGCTGAGTGCACAGACCGCCCTGACCGAAGCCCGATCCATTCACGCCCAGGCCCTTCGCGACTTCGTGGTGGCCCAGGCCCGGTTCGAACGCGCCATCGGACAGCCCCGTGACGTGGAAACAAACCCATGAAACCGCGGCTCGCCGCAGGGCCGAGATCCCTGCCCGCGGCCTCCACGCACGCGGGACATGGCGTTCGAGTTCGCCCCCTTCGAGATCTCGAGACCCGGCAAGCTCGCGTGGGCTCGACCTCCGGGCTCGATGGCGCCGAACCTGTGGGCAACGGTTCGCGCCCCCGAGTCTGTCTCATGCTGTGCCGGATCTTTGCCCGTCGGTGGGAGGCGAAGGTCCTGGTGCGGTTGTTTTTCAAGGTCCGAAGCGCACTCTCAGTCGGTAGTACCGCTGCGACGCCTCGCCGGCCTCGTCTTCAATGCGCAAAGTCTGCCGGTCCGGTTGCGGCCCCAGTACGCGGAGAACCTGCCAGGGACCTTCGATCCGATCCGCCCCCCACAACTCATACACACGGCCGGGCTGGGCTTCGAACTCAAGCAGGATGAAGTCACCCGATCGTCCCAGGCCTTCCAGACGCAGGAGCGATGTCGAATCCCGCGGATGCGTCCCCGCCACATACTCTTGCGCGTTGGTCATGCCATCGCCATCCGGGTCTCCCGCGGCTCCATCCTCGCCAACGGCCCGGCCCGGATCGAGCCCATGCGCCGTTTCCCAGGCATCAGGCAACCCGTCTTCGTCTGCGTCGTTCTGCGCCGCGGAGTAATTCGGAGCCCCGGGCGTCGGAGGAGCCGTTTCCCAATGAGCCGGATCATTCCCGAACGCGTGCCCGACCCGGCGTTGCAATGACAGGCCCGTCCCGGCGGCGCCCGACGGCCAGGGCGGGCCCGGCAGATACTCCACCTCGTCCACCAACACGTAGGGCACGTAACCGATGAACGGGTTGGGCAGGGTCTGGGGTGGATCCGGACGGAGTAGCTGGAGGCGCTCGCCCTCATTGGCGAGTTTGCCGGGCATGGGGCCGACCAGCATCACGGAATCGGCCAGGTTGTAGCGTTGACGAAACATAGCCCGTGCGCCCGGATCGCGCTGGGGATCGAAGCTCACCACCAACAAATAGCCCTGGGGCGCCAGGACCACACCGGTCGGGAACACGTATCCCACCCCCTCCAACCGCCAGGTGTTGGTCGGGTACACGGGATCGTACAAGGGGATCGGCTGATCCGTCAGATTGCGCAGCTCCACATACTCATGCAGCGTGTCGGCGTAACCGAGAGACGGCGGTGGTTCGAACATGATCTCGTGGATTACCACCGGCCCCACCCGGGGTCCCGCGTTGGGCGCTCCCAGGCTGTTGGCCGCCTGAGCCACGAAATGCTCGCGGCCCAGACTGTCCAGGTGCCGACCGAAGCTGATCCCATTGGCCGCGGCGCCAAATCGGAAGCCGTGGGCATGGCCGGTCAGGTGGGTGCCGTCCCCGGAGAAAAGCCAAACCTCGTCGCCCAACGAGCTGAGTTCGAACCCGCTGGCGCCCGCGCCAAACTGCGAGGCATCCACCACCAGGAAGCCGAAGGGCGGGAGGAGACTGCGTGGCGGGAACACGTACTTTCGCGGAACCGACCGGTCATCCGTCAAAAACCAGCCGCCGACGTCCACCGTGGCCGCCGTGGGATTGTAGAGCTCGATGGCATCCACCAGGGGAGGATCGGTGTGGGTCAACACCTCGTGGATTCGCACCGGCGGAATGTCCGGCGGATCGGGATCCGGTCGGCCCGGCGAGCCGCCCGGCGACGCGCTCGGCCGCCAGGCTGCAGCGCTGCTGATCACCGTCCCCTCCGCCCGGGGCACCAGCGAGAACCCTGCACCGTCGCTCGTCCGGTGCCACGCGTCGGAGTAAGTGAACTCCCAAACGGCTTCCCCCAGGGGGCCCTCCAGCCGAATCCGCTCGCCCTCATTCGCCAAGGCCCCGGTGTAAGGGCCTGCCAGGTTGGTGATGCCCGGATACCGCGCCTGAAATGCAGCGCGATTCCGCACCAGCACGAGATACTCACCGGGCGCCAGGACCGGCGGACTGTTGGTGGGATCGAAGACAAAGCCGATACCCGCCGTAAACTGAAAGCCCGCCAAACTCAGGGGACGGGTTCCCTGATTCTTCAGCTCCAGGAACTCGTACTCTTCAGCATCGTAGCTGCCTCCCTCGGCGGGATGATACATGAGCTCGGTTAACAGCAACGGCGGCGTTTCCACGACATACGTGGCGGTCACGGGGCCGGACCAGGGGCTGGAGATCGGAGGGTTGCGCAGCCCGGTGAGGTTGCGATGCTGGGGGTTGTAATTCCGGGCCACCACGCGAACATTCGACGTGATCGTCAGGGAGATCTCCCCCGCTCCGCTCCGGGCGCCAGATGCAATGGCCCCGCCCGGCGCCCGCGGGTCGGAGCCGTCCAGGGTGTAATACGTAACCGTGCCAGGTGGCACGGGGCCCGAGTACAGCCGCACCACAGTTCCCGTGGCCACCGCGCCGGCCGGCCAATCCAGCTGCGGAGGAGCCAGGAAGTTGGTGTCGATGAAATGCACGCGGTCGGCCAGCCAGCGTTTCAAAAACGCGATCTCGCCCGCATAAGTGCCGGGGAACCAGTGCGAGTACCCCGCGGAACTGACGGTGCCGGAGCGCGGAGCGGACCCGGACCATCGCTGGGTCTGCCGGGTGTGCACGGCCGCGATCTGATTGGTCATCTCATCGACCAGCGCAAACAGCGCATTGGTGTGGAGCGGGCCCGGCCGCAGTTCCTGCCACCGATCGATCCATGCCTGCCAGAAATCGGGATCGCGGAACAGGCGCCGATACCAGCCGTTGGGAAAGACATTCGCCGCATTGAAAAAGTCCGTGCCGTAATCACTGCCGCCGCCCAGGCCCACCGAGCCCATCCAGGAGCGCGGATTGAACGCCCGCAGGTCGCCGCCCCCCGAGGTCCCCATGGCCCGGTCGAAATCCCACAACGGTCCCATCTCGAGTTTGCGTTCTCGCTCCTTGAAAAAGTAGGCACTCAACCGCAGGGCATCGACGTTCAGCGCCAACACATTCAGCAGGTGGTGATCGATCCAGGAAGGCACGTCGATCCACGCATGGTAGCCGGTGACGGGATTGGTCCACTCCGCGCTGGTGAGGGCGGCCCCAAAGTTCAGGAGATAGTTCTGGATGTACTGGGCCTGGGCGGAGCGCGCCGGCGTCATCATGTCCGGCCCGGGGGGATCCACATACACGATGCTGGTTTCCAGGTAAGGATCGTAAAACGTGCGTTCATCGGCATCGGCGCGATCGACCTTGAGCAGGTAACCCCCGGTCAATGCCGGAAGGTTCGTCACCCCCGCCTCCAGCCGGGCGATGTTGACCCGCTGATCGTTGCGCTTGATCTTTTCCAGCACGGTGTAGAGGCCGTGGTAGTCGCCTCCGGCGGGGGCATTGAACTGCACCTGACCGCCCGTGGTGTTCACGAACACCTCGGCAAAGCGCGTCCGCGGCGAGTATCGGCCGATGGCCCGACTCCACGCGTGAGCCAGCGGATTGTGCAGAAAGGAGGGGTCGAAGAGGTTTTGGCCGTACAACACCCAGTCCGATTCCGCCGGCATCTCCAGAAGCTCCACATCGCGGTCGTCGTTGAACTCGTCCCAGGTTTCCACTGCGTAACTTTTCTGAGGCAGGCCTGCAGTGCTGCTGCCGCGGACATTGACCCCGGCCCGCGTCACCAAGGCGGGCGGGTTGGTCAGGGAGGCAATCCCGCCGATGGGATGGAACACCATGAGAATGCTTTCCCGGTCCAGTCGGGGCTGGGTGCTGGGGAAGGCCCCGCCGCCCAGGTTATGAATGAGCAGAATGGGCAGGGGGGAGGTAAACGCTGCCGCCGCCGCACCGAGCCGCACATACAGGAAACTCGCGGGCGGTCCGGGAAAGAATCCGGGCTGTTTGGGAAAGGCGCGGGCGCGCACGATCACCGTGTTGGTGCTGTCTCTTATACACATCT
>JAOADM010000066.1 GCA_026417315.1 Limisphaera sp. | reverse complement strand
GCGGAAGGCGGGGTGGAGGAGGTGATCCTGGCCCTGCCCGCCACCGTGGACGGCCAGGCGACCGCCCATGTGCTGGCCGAGCGGCTGGCCCCGACGGGTGTCGCCATCACCCGCCCGGCGCAGGGGGTGCCGGTGGGTGCGGCGCGAGGCCGGAGCGGGATGACGGCGACGACCTTTCCCAAGATGCGCTCCCGGGGTACGACGGCATGCAACGGAAGAAGGTCGGAGACCGTCCGGTTGTCGCCGAGCAGGGCGTAATGGTTGGGGCGCAGCCGGCCTTTGCCGAGGCGCAGGTTGCCCTCGAGGAGGGGATGGGTCTCTTGCAGCGGGCGATCGTTGATCCACACGCGTCCGGCGCGCAGCTCGACCATTTCTCCGGGCAGACCAACGATCCGTTTCACGAGAAGTTCGTCGCCCCATCGGGCGATGACAAGGTCACCGCGTTGCGGAGCGGATCGGACATAGGCTCGGGTGTCAATGACCAGCAGATCGTCCGGGGCCAAAGTGGGCAGCATACTTTCACCTTGGACCACGGCCAGCATGAAGCGGAACCTCAGCACCGCCAGCGTCGCTCCGACCGTCATGGCGACGGCCAGCCGCCTGCGCTGCCTGCGGGCTCGGGCACCTGCGGTGGCGTCAGAGGGATGGCTCATGTTCGGCAGGCACCGTACCTGCGGGCGCCGGGAGGTGCGCCAGAGGCGCGTGTTCGTAAATCCCGGCCAGGTAGGGTCCCGGAACTTGTTGCAGGTAGCTCAGGGCGCGCTCCAGCTCGGTTTGACGGCCGAGGCTCTGGCCAATGCGCAGGGCGTCGTTTCGGAAATCTGCGGCCAAGGGATGAGTGGGAAAGCGGTAGGCGGCCTCCAGGTACAACTCCAGCCAGCGGTCGTAACCGCCGGCGTGTTTGAGGGCGAGGAGGAGCGGCCGCATGAGTTCGGGCTCCAGACCCGTGCCGCGGAACTCGGCCAGGGCTTCTTCGAGTTGTTCGATGGCTTCCAAGAGATCCCGCTGGGATGCGGCGGGCGCGCGGTTGCTGGCGGAGTTTCGGTCGAGCAGGGCACGTGCGATTTTGGTTTGAGCCTGCAGGATGTACTCTTGGGCGATGGTTTCGAGCGTGGCGCGGGCCAGGTCCACTTCCGAAAAGGAGCGCCAGGCCACGCGCGGATCGATTCCTGAAGTTGGCTGAGGCTCGGGCCCCGAAGGGCGCAATGGCCAGAACAGACCGGCGGTGAACCCGAGCAGGCCGGCCACGATCAGGGGACGCCATCGTTCCAAGCCGCTCGATGGTCGCCCGGCTCTCGATTTGGAGTTGATCCCACTCATCGCACCTGCTTACGTCCGCGTCCGCGATCGGGTTACGCGAATCAGGCGGTTCTGCCGTTTGGTTTTTGCTCTCACGCCCTTTCATGCGCAAAGGAAGCGCTGATTCCGCCACTCCCGGGCACGCGCCGGGGAGGGACCTTGACCGGCCGGGAGGGCGGTTTCATGTTACGGCCCGTGGGCACGGTGACTGAACTTCTGCAAGCGATGCGGCGGGGGGAGCCGGAGGCTGCGGATCGGTTACTGGCGCTGGTGTACCAGGAGCTGCGGCAGATGGCGGGGCGGATGCTGGCGCGGGAGGCACCGGGGCAGACCTTGCAACCGACGGCGTTGGTCCACGAGGCGTGGTTACGGATGGTCGGGCCGGGGCAGGAAGCGCCCACGGGGCGGGCGCACTTTTTTGGGGTGGCGGCCGAGGCGATGCGACGGATCCTGGTGGAAGCGGCGCGGCGTCGCCGGGCGCAAAAGCGCGGAGGCGGAGCCGAGCGGGTCGAACTCCAGGAGGGTTGCGCGGTCACCGACCCGCCGGCGGAGGAGGTTCTGGCCGTGCACGAGGCCCTGGACGCGCTGGCTGCGGAAGATTCGGTGGCGGCCGAACTGGTCAAGCTCCGGTATTTTGTGGGACTCACGATGGAAGAGGCCGCATCGGTGGTGGGGCTGCCGGTGCGGACGGCGGAGCGTCGCTGGGCCTTTGCGCGGGCGTGGTTGCGACGCAGGTTGCAGCCGGAGAACTGAACCAGGTTCGTTTGCAGCGTGGCTTTGGGCTCAGGGTGCGGAGCTTTCCCAGCGCGCGATTTCCTCGAAGGAGGGTGCCCGCCAGATATGGAGAGTGCCCTGCATGTTGCAGGAGACCAGGAGATTGCCATCGGGCGAAAAGGCGGTTTGGTTGAAGATCGAGCCCTGTCCGGGCAGAGTGAGCAACTCCTGCAGGCTCTCCACGTCCCAGAGTTTGACTGCCTCGTTGCCGTTGCTGCCGATGGCGATCCGCCGTCCGTCCGGAGAGAAGGCAACGGAGTGAGCGCCCTGCAGGAAGCCCTGGACGGGGGCGGACACAAGTTGGCGCTGCCGATCGAACAGCAGCCCTGTGCCCTGAAGGCTGACGGCAGCCAACCAGCGCTGGTCAGGAGACATTGCCGCGGCAGTAATCTGTCGAAGAGGCAGGGAGACCGGTTGCTCGGGCCCGTCCGGCAAGAGACGCAGAAGGATCGAATCGTCCGGGGCGAGACTGATGAGCCACGGGCCGTGGGAGGAGAGCTGGACTTTGGTGGGGCCTTTCCATGGCGGTGTGTGCCACTCCCACAGCAGCCGGCCGGTGGACGGGTCCCATCCGCGGTAGAGCGCTGCAGAGGGTTGGACCGTGATCAGGTGGTTGGAAGGACTCAAGAAGCCGACGAGCCGTTCCCGGTTTTCCGGTTGCCCGAGTTCGATGAGGAGCTGGCCCGTTTCGAGTGACCAGACCTGAACCGAGCCTTCGGGCGTGGTGACGGCCAGAAGACGACCGTCGGGGGAGAAATGGGCCGGGCCGCGCGGTGGCGATCCGAGGTTTCGCAAGGGCAGGGACAGTTCGAACGTGGACCCCGACCATCGGACCACGTGGCCAGCCTGGTCCAGGGTAAGAATGGCGTCGCCGGCCGGGGTAAAGGTCCAGGCTTCGACCTGTGCGGGAAGCGTGATGGGCAACTTGCGGCGCTGAGGCGCCTGGGTGTCCCAAACGCAGATTTGGCCGTCTTTGGCGCCGCTGACGAGGATGGTTCGGTCCGGGGCCAGGGCGAGGCTCCAAACCTCGAGGCGATGCCCGCGCAGGGTGGTACGGGGTGAGAGCACCCAGTCGGTGCCGGCCCCGGCGAGGATGCGGGGGCCGGACGGCGAGTCAGGTGTCAGGGAGTTGGGCCGGGCCAGGAGCGGGCCGAGGTCCCAAAGATGGATCGTTTGATCGCCGCTGCCGGAAGCCAGGGTTCGGCCATGGGGCCAAAAGACGAGGGTGCGTACGTAGGTGCGGTGACCTTCCAAACGGGCCACGGCCTGCCCGTTGGGGGCGTTCCAAAGACGGACGGTGGACTCTACGAACCCGCCTGCCGACGCGAGCCATTGGCCGTCCGGGGAGAGTGCCAGGGCGGTGACATGCTCTTCGGCCACGCGGGCATTCCACAGTTCGCGGCCGGTGGTGAGGTCGAGGACGCGCACGTGTCCGTCGCTGATCGCCTGGGCGGCCAGCGCGAGGTCCGGAGTCACCGTGGTGCGGCTGCCGAGCACGGGGCGATTGCCCGGGCCCCTGGGGTACGGGAATTGAAACCGGGCCACGGGGGAGGCGTCGGAGATGCGCCAAAGGGTGAATGTGCTGTCGTCGCTGACGGTCAGGAGGCGATCGCCATCGGAGGAGAAAGCCAGCGCGGTTACAGGACCGGGCAAGGAGAGGCTGCCGCGGAGGGTTTGCGTTTGGATGTCCCAGAGATGGACTTCGGTGGTGGTGCCCCGGCCGGGCGGGGCTGGTTGCTCTCGCGGGGAGACGAAAGCCAAGAGGGGTGCCGTGGGGCTGAACACGAAGGGTTCGTCTGCGGTGTCCGGGGGGAGATGGGAGTGTTGGCGGCGCGTGCGCAGGTCCCAGAGCAAGATGCCATGGCGGCCCTGCTGGCCGATGGTGAGCCACCGGCCGTCGTGCGAGATGCTCAAGCGGGTGATTTCGTGCGGGAGTGTGACGAGGGTGAAGAGGGCGTCGCTTTGACAGAGCTGCCACAGGTATCGCCATTCCCATCCGCGAAGGTCGCGCTCCGGCCTGGCAACCGGGGGCACACTGCCGGGGATGGGGCTGTGGGGGCCTGTCGGGGTGGCGGGCTGGTGTCGGTCGAGCAGTTCGCGGGCACGGCCGAGGTTGTTGGCAACCAGGGCCTGGTGGGCGAGGTTCATGTCCGCGGCGTAGGCGTGAAGTCGGGCCAGATGGGCACGCAGCTCGGCGTCTTGACGTGCGGTTTCGGCTTCCTGGCGGAGGCGCGCTTGTTCCTGTTCGGCCTGCAGCGCGCGTTGGTAGGCGAGATCTTTTTGGTGCGCCTGCCAGGAGGTGAGGGCCAGGCCGAGGAGGAGGGCGAGGGTTGCCGCGGCGGCGGTGGCGGAAACGAGGCGGTGTCGGCGGATGATTTTACGGAGCCGGTAAAGGGTACTGGGCGGTCGCGCCTGAATGGGCTCGGAGTGGAGGTAACGCTGAATGTCCTGGGCGAGCGCGTGGGCGGTGGTGTAGCGTCGGGAGCGGTCCTTTTCCAGGGTTTTGGTGACGATGCAGTCGAGGTCGCCTTTGAGCAGTTTGGGCCACCGGTGAGGGTCGATCCCGCGCAGGGCCGCCAGGGCGGAGCGTTTTTCCAGTGGCAGGGCGAGCAGCCGCTGGGACGGCGGGACGGGGTCGCGTTCCAAGATGATGCGGCGCATGCCGTCGAGGCCGGCAGCGGCCAGTTCCTGTTCGTCGAAGGGGGTCAGGCCGGTGAGCAATTCGTAGAGGAGGACGCCGAGGCTGTAGATGTCGGAGCGGGTATCGATGTCGGGGCTGCGGAGGTCGGCCTGTTCAGGGCTCATGTAGGCGGGGGTGCCGAGGAAGGCGCGCAGTTCGGTGAAAAGGGTTTTGTCGGTGAGGGGGTGGTCGAGCGCCTTGGCAATGCCGAAATCGATGACCTTGACCCGTGGCGATCCGTCCTGGTGGGTGACGAGGACGTTGGACGGTTTGATGTCACGGTGGATGATGCCTTTTTGGTGGGCGTGTTGAATGGCTTCGCACACCTGGATGAAGAGCGCCAGCCGTTCTCGGAGGGGCAGCCGGTGTCGATCGCAATAGTCCGTGATGCGCAGGCCCGGGACCAGCTCCATGACGAAGAAGGGGCGGCCGCTGGGGGTGGTGCCGGCATCGAACACGCGCGCGATATTCGGATGATCCATGAGGGCCAGGGCCTGGCGTTCGGATTCGAAGCGGGCAATGACGGCGCGGGTGTCCATGCCCGGTTTGAGGACTTTGAGGGCGACGCGGCGCCGGATGGGGGCTTCCTGTTCGGCCATGAAGACGATGCCCACGCCCCCTTCGCCGAGGGGTTGGAGCAGCTTGTAAGGACCGATGCGGTCGCCGGGCTTTTCGGGGACTTCCGAGGTCGGTGAGACGGGGCGGATGGGGGGTCCCTCGTGGGTGGCCAGACGTGCCAGGGCGGGGGTCTCGAGGAAGTCGTCCTGCTTGTGGTGGCGGAGCAGCGTCTCCACGGCCGCGCGGAGGGCGGGGTCCCGGGCGCCGACCTCCTGCAGGAGTGCGGCGCGGGCCTCGGGAGTGGGCTGCTCCAGCGCCTCGAGAAAGAGCTCGCATTCGGTTCGGGGTTTTGGGTCTTGCGCCGGTTTCATGGCGGTCTGTTCCCTTAGAACATGCGCCATTTGGACCGGATTTCCGCCACGGATTCAAGGTGAGTTGGTTGCCCCCGCCGGCGTGGGCCCGCTTCGGCAAGGGTCTGGCGACCGGGAACATGCAGGAAAGAGCTTTCAGGCGGGTGACGCCTCGTTTTAGCCTGCGGGCTTGATGAAAGCGGTTCCTGTGGTTGCGTTGTCCCGCAGGGGCGGGCTGGTTCCCCGGGTCTGGCGTCGGGACGTGGCCGCGGTGTTGATCCCGGAAGAACGCCTGGCGCGTCGGGTGCGTGCGTTGGCGCGAAGAATCCAGAAGGATTACCAGGGGCGAGATTTGGTTCTGGTGGCGCTGTTGAGCGGGACGCTGGTGTTTCTGGCCGATTTGATTCGGCATCTGACCCTGCCGCTGCGGCTGGATTTCATCGGTGTGTCGAGCTACGGAGCGGGCACGGTGCCGGGTCGGCTGGTGTTCACAAAAGAGCTGAAGCTGGATGTGGCAGGGCGGGACGTGTTGGTGGTGGATGACATTTTGGACACGGGTCGGACGCTGCGACGGGTGCTGGAGAAGCTGGAAGCGCTGCGGCCAAGGTCGCTGCGGGTGTGTGTGCTGCTGGAGAAAAAGGGGCGTCGGGTGGAACCGGTGAAAGCGGACTACGTGGGTTTCGAGATCCCGGACCTGTTCGTGGTGGGCTACGGCTTGGATTACGCGGAGCGGTACCGGCACTTGCCGTTTGTGGGGGTGTTGCATCCGCAATTATTGGACGGGGCCGAGGTGGTGGAGACCGAGAGGGGTTCGGCCAGGAACGGCCCGGCGGCGCGCCACAGCGCCGGGCGCACTGCCAGGCGGGTGTGACGAACCACCCGTTGTCCCGGAGTTGTATGGAGGCGGCACCCGGGAGGATCTCCACTTGGGCATGGTGACCGTCGAACTGGTTCACACGGGAACTGAACTGCTGCTGGGGGCGCGGCTGAACCGGCATGCGTGGTGGTTGAGTCGCCGGCTCACGGAGCTGGGGTACATGGTGACTCGGCAGACCACGGTGCCGGATCAGGCGCGAGCCATTTGCGACGCCGTGGCAGAAGCGTTGGGACGGGCCGACCTGGTGGTGGTCACGGGCGGACTGGGACCCACTTCGGACGATTGCACGCGAGAGGAGATTGCGCGGTTGCTGGGTCGACCGCTGCGGGAGGATCCGGAGGTGCTCCGGCATTTGGAGGCCTTCTATGCGGCGCGAGGGCGGTCAATGCCGCCGCGGAACCGCGTGCAGGCGCTGGTTCCGGAAGGGGCCCGTGTCCTGCCGAATCCCCACGGGACCGCTCCGGGGTTGGCGTTGGAAGTGCGGCCGAATGTTTTTCGGCAGCGGGCGAGCGCAATCATCGGGGCGAAACCAGCGGACGCAGAGGCAGTCGGAGACAGGGCCGCGGGGAGTTGGTTGCTCCTGTTACCCGGACCGGGGCGCGAGCTGTACCCAATGTTCGATGAGGCGGTCGTGCCTTTGCTTCGGCAGGTACTGCCGGTGAGGGACGCGTGGGCCGGCGTGACGTTGCGCACGGTGGGCTTGGGGGAATCGGCTGTGGAACAACAACTGGCGGGGCCTTTGGCGCGGTGGAGAGAGATGGGGGTGGAGGTGGGGTATTGTGCGATGGCCGGGCTGGTGGACGTTCGGCTGACGGCGCGCGGTGTGGGGGCGCAGGAACGGGTGGCGGGAGCGGAACAGGCGGTGGTCGAGGCCCTCGGTCCGGCGGTGTATGGCCGGGGGGAAGTCTCCCTGGAGCAGGTGGTACTCGAGCTGTTACGCAGCCGGGGCGAGACCCTGGCCGTGGCCGAGTCGTGCCCCGGCGGTGGGTTGGCGCACCGGCTGACGAACGTTCCCGGGGCCTCGGCAGTATTCCTGGCCGGTTGGGTGACGTACAGCAATGCGGCCAAGGTGGACTGCCTCGGTGTGGAACCGGCTGCGCTCGAACGGCATGGCGCCGTGAGCGAACAGGTGGCCCGTCAAATGGCCGAAGGCGCGCGGCAAAGGGCGCAGAGCACGTACGCCCTGGCCACGACGGGCATTGCCGGGCCCACCGGGGGGACGCCGAACAAACCCGTGGGCACGGTTTACATCGCTCTGGCGGGGCCCGTGCCCACCCGGGTGATCCACAGGTTCAACCCATTCGATCGGGAAACATTCAAGGCCGTCACGATCACGCAGGCGTTGGATCTGTTGCGTCGGGCCTTGCTGGAGAAGGCCGAGGGGCTCTGAACGGCCAGAAAATGAGGATGGTTCGGGCCACTGAGCCGGGTCAATGATTGCGCTCTGAGGATGCCCGGCCGGCTCAATTGCGACCGGGTTTTGGAATGCGGGGGAGCGACGAGATCCCCGCAGCCAAAAGCGCGCAGCACCGGCAACGGCCAGTGAAATCCGGTGATCGGGTTGCGGGAGGGGAGGAACAGCAAAACGCCCGCGGGCCATCAACGCTTGTAACCCGCGGGCGGAAAAGAGTGCCGGAACGCTGCAGCGGGATTGCAGGCACTTATTGATCTCCGTCGTCGCCGATGGCCTCGACGGGGCAACCCTCCTTGGCCTCTTTGCACTGGGCCTCTTCCTCAGGGGTGGAGGGCTGCTTGTACACGTAGGAGTACCCGCCCTCCTCGTTCCGACGGAAATTGTTGGGCGCGGTTTCGCGACACAGGTCGCAATCGATGCACTGGTTGTCCACGTAGTATTTGCCGGGGACGTTGTCCGGATACTTGTTCGCTTTGTCTGCCATAAAGCCTGTTCCTTTCGGTTGCGGCATTTATAGAGGCGGTTGGCCCGAATGGCAAATGCCAAAGAATCGAGGAAAGTGCGGTCCCGGAGCCGGAATCCGGTGACGGACCACGGGCTGCCCGGGGCCGGCCTCATGGTGGGGCGTGGCGTTGCCTCGCGTCGGAGAAGGCCTTATGGTGGGGCCATGAGCACTGACTGGCGGTGGTGGGTTCTTGGCGCGGCGATGACGCTGGGGCCCGGTGTGGGGTCGGCGGGGGCCAAGGGACCGGACGTGGTGGAGTTGCGGAACGGCAACGCGGTGCGGGGGAGCGTGCTGGCGGAGAGACGCGATGCTTTGGTGGTGGACCTGGGATTTACGGTATTGGTGATTCCGCGTCGGGAGGTGGCGGCCTGGTACCGCGGCGCGGCGGAGGGAGAGCGGATCCGGTCCGGCGCAGGGCCGTGGGCCGAGCCAGAGGCTGCGGATTTGGCAGAGGCTGCGGTCGGGGAGGATGGGTTTTACCGGGTGGGGTCGGCGCGTTTGCCGGTGCGGAATGTGCGTGAACTGGCCGCGGAGGTGGGCGAGGCGGTGGTCCAGGTGCGCACCCCGTCCGGACTGGGCTCGGGCTTCATTCTGAACGAGGAGGGCTATTTGCTGACCAACTTCCATGTCATCGAGGGCGAGACGGACCTTGCGGTGGAAGTGTATCACCAGCGGGGAGGACAGCTCGAACGGCGCACGTATCGCAGGGTTCGAATCGTGGCACTGAACAAGTTCTTCGATCTGGCGTTGCTGAAGATCGAGGACGAGGGCGCGCCCCGGTTTCGGGCGGTGCAACTGGGCAGCTCGCGACTGTTGGCCGTGGGCGAGCCGGTGTTCGCCGTGGGAAGCCCGCTGGGTCTGGAGCGCACGGTGACCGAGGGGATCGTCAGCACCAAGACGCGGGAGTTGCAGGGCGTTTTGTACCTGCAAACCACGGCCCAGATCAATCCGGGAAACAGTGGCGGGCCCTTGTTCGACTTGCGGGGACTGGTCGTGGGGGTGACGAACATGAAAGTCACTTTTGGCGAGGGGTTGGGCTTTGCGATCCCCGTGGAGCGGGTCAGGGAGTTTCTGGACCATCGGGACGCCTACGCCTACGACAACAGCAATCCGAACAACCCGTACCGGTATTTGCCGCCGCCACGGCGTGCCGAGCGCAGCCCGGAAGCGCCTTGATGTCCATGACCGTCGCCCTCCCATTGCCGGCCTGCCAGGGCCATCGCAGCGATCGGCCTTCGACCCGGTGAAGTCCAGAGAGGCCATGGCCGATCGCTCGGGAAAGCATCCGCGCGACCACGCGTGTCCGGTGGGCAGTGGGTGCGAGGCCCGGACGACGGGGAGGCCATCGGTGGTCAAGCCCCGCACGGGCCCCGGACACTGGTGGCTCGTGGTGAGCGCGTGGCTGATGATGGCGAGCGGCGCCGGGACGGTCGCCGTCGAAGGCGCCCCCGGCTCAACGGTTCAAGCCGATCCGGCCGCGGCCAACCCGCCAGGGTCCCTTCCCATGGCGCCCGCATGGTTGCCCGCAGAGACGGTTGCCTGGGTCACAATTCCAGACGCTCGGCAGTTTCGCCAGACCTGGAATCGATTGTCGTTGATTCGCTTGTGGGCCGATCCGGCCATGACCCCGTTTCGAGAACACTTCCTGAGAGCCTGGCGGGAAGCGGTGCTGCGCCCCATCGAACAGCGATGGGCGATCTCGTGGACCGAGCTGGCGGAGTGGCTGCAGGGGCAGTGGACGCTGGCGTGGGTGGATGGATCGGCTGTGAACGGCGGACCGCCCGGGGGCGTGGTGATGGGGTTGGAAGTGGGCGACCGCAGAGAGCAGGTGCGGACGAATTTGGCGGCCTTGCAGCAGCGGTGGGTGGCTGCGGGGCGCTCCGTGCGCACGGAAATGGTGCGAGGGATTCCCTGCCTGGGGTTGTTGCTGCCGGGCGGAGGTTGGACCGAGGCGGTCTCGGCTGCGTTACACGATCGCGCGGAGTTGCCCCCGGCAGAGCCGTCCAGTGCCGCACCCTCGCATTCAGCAAAGGCGCAGAAACCGATCGAGCTTGCGATGGGCTTGCACGGGGGAGTCCTGTGGATGTGCGATGACTTGAGCCTGTTGGAACGGATCCTGGCCGGAATGGACGGCTCCCAGGTTCCTTCGTTGAAAGAAAGCGGGCGGCTGGAGCCCGGCGACCTCGACGCGTTGCGGGGATCGATGGTGTTTGGGGCGTTGTTTCCCGATCGTTTGCCCGGGCTGGCGGAGAGAGAAGCCGGAGCAGCAGCCAGGGAGGGGGACGGTTTTGGATGGGCGCACCTGCTGCGGGCGGCGGGTCTCAGCGAGGCGAAGTTGGTGACGTTTCGGGTGGTCGGTAGCGGAGCAGGGCTGCGATGCGAAGTCACCCTGCACGTCCCACAAGAAAAGCGACAAGGACTGGTGCGCGTCCTGGACTTCGAGCCGTTGGACGCCCTGCCTCCGGCGTGGGTGCCGGCCGGGGTGCTCCGCTTTTACCGGGTACGCTTGAACGGTCCCCAGGGTTGGCAGCGGATGGAGGAGTTCCTCGCGCAGTTGAGTCCGGCGTGGAAGCGGACGTGGGACTTTTTGGTCGGGACGGCCCAACAGGCGGGCCGGCAGCAGGATCCCGGTTTCGACGTGCGCCGCGAGGTGGTGGAGAAGTTGGGAGACGACTGGGTTTATTGGCAAGTGACTCCGCGGGAGCAGGGCTGGGACGGTCTGGAGCAGGCGCCGTCGCTGCTGCTGGTGGGTTCGGGTCACAGCGAGGCCCTGGCGGCGAGCCTGGCCAAGGTGCTTGCCGGGGCTGCATTGCGGTCGGAGGCGATGACCGAGCGCGAGTTTCTCGGCCGGAAGCTGTACTCGGTGGTTCTGCCCTGGGCCGTGCGGTCGGCCGATCCTTCGGGCGCGGCGCCGCGGTTGCATTTTGGGGCTTCCGAACGCTACGTGGGATTCGCGTTCGAGCCGGGCCTTTTGGAGGATTGGCTGCGCAGTTTGGACACCTCGGGTGCCTCGGCGGCATGGCAGGGAGGCTGGCGCGAGGCTCTTGCCGAGATCCGAGGAGGCCGCGGGTGCGTGGGCTATGAGGACTATGCGGCGGTGCTGCAGCATGTTTTGCAGGCCGCCCGCGCCGATCCGGAGAACCTGCACCAGGCTCTGATTCCCGGCCCCCTGGGGTTTCGGATTCACCTGCACAGCGACCCGGAGCGGCTGCGGCGGTGGGTCGATCCGCAGGCCCTGCCGCCGTGGGAGGCGGTGGCCCGCTACGTGGGCTTTGGATTGCTCAGCACGGAACGGGATGCCGATCGCATCCGGTGGACCTTTTTGATGTCGGCCGGCGGGAGGGCACCCTGAGCTGCCGGAGCGGGCCCCCGGCTCTGGGCTCAGCTGGAGGAGGTGGGCTTCTGAATGCCCAAGCGCTCCATCAACTCGTAGAGGGTGGGCCGGCTGATATCGAGTTCCTGAGCGGTGGGGGCGATGCGCCACTGATTGCGTTGCAGGGCATTCAGGATGGCCGTGCGTTCGGCGGCATCCCGGATTTCGCGGAGCGTGCGCAGCGGCGGGGGTGCCGCCCCCGGATCGGCCAGCTCCAGGTCTTCCGGCGTGATGGCGCGGCCTTCGGCCATGATCACCGCGCGTCGCACGCGGTTCTCCAGTTCGCGCACATTGCCCGGCCAATCGTGCCGCTGGATGGCCCGCAGTGCGGCCGAAGTGAACTGGGGGGCCGGCGTCCGCTTCACCTCGGCGGCAAAGCGACGCAGAAAGGTGCGCGCCAGTAACACCACGTCGTCGCCGCGTTCGCGCAGCGGGGGCAATTGAATGGTCACCACGGCCACCCGGTAGTAAAGATCCTCCCGAAACCGGCCCGCTTCCATGGCCTTGCGCAGGTCCACGTTGGTGGCGGCGATGACACGGGCGTTGACCGGGATGGTTTCGCGCCCGCCCACGCGTTCAATGGTCTGCTCCTGCAGGTAGCGGAGCAGTTTGACCTGCAGGGGCAGGGGCAGTTCGCCGAGCTCGTCCAGGAACAAGGTGCCGCCCTCGGCCATTTCGATCCGCCCTTTGCGTTGCACGTGCGCTCCGGTGAAAGCCCCGCGTTCGTGTCCGAACAGCTCGCTTTCCAGCAGGTTTTCCGGAATGGCGCCGCAATTGATGGGGATAAACGGACCTTCCCGGCGCGGGCTGCGGCGATGAATGGCTCGCGCCACCACCTCTTTGCCGGTACCGCTCTCCCCCAGAATCAGCACCGGGGCATCCGAGGGAGCCACGCGGCGAATGGTGTGAAAGACCGCCTGCATGCCGGGGCAATCGCCGATCAACCCTTCGAAGCCCTCCCCGCCGTAGAGGGCGTGGAGCTGGCGCAATTCGCGCTCCAGATCCGCCAGGTAAAAGGCGCGGCGCAGGATCACCCGCAGCTCTTCCAGCTCCACGGGTTTGGTAAGAAAGTCATAGGCCCCTTCGGCCACGGCCCGAAGCGCGTTGCCCTTTTCGCCCTGACCCGAAACAATGATGACCTTCACGTTGCGGTCCAGCTCCAGCAACGCCGTCAGTGTGGCCAGGCCTTCGTCGGGATCGGCAGGGCGGGGTGGCAGGCCCAAGTCCAGAAGCACCACGGGGAACCGATGCTGACGCCACAACTCCAGCGTGAGCAGGCGATCCCCCGCCGAGTACACATTGTAGTCGTCCGCCAGTGCCCAGCGGAGCTGGGACCGGATCGCCTCGTCGTCATCCACGATGAGCAGGTTCGGCTTCATGCACGGTTCGATCAGCTGGAATCAGCGGCAGCCAGACGCGGAACACTGTGCCGCGGCCGGGCTCACTTTGCACTTCCAAACGTCCGCCATGCGCTTCCACCAGGGTGCGTACCTGGAACATGCCGATGCCCAGGCCGTCCTTTTTGGTGGTCTGGAAGGGCTTGAACAACTTCTGCGCGATGAACTCGGGGCTCATGCCGCAGCCGGTGTCGGCGACCCGCATGCAGAGCCAGTCGCCCTGCACGGCCACGTCCAGGGAGATCCGGCCGGGCGGCGTGATGGCATCGCGCGCATTGAGGAGCAGATTGGTGAGGATGCTCTCGACGGCCCGGGCGTCGAGGAGCAAAGGGGGCAGCGCCGGCCACTGAGTGTGAACCTCGATCCCGGGGGGCTGTCCCAGCGCGGTCAGCGCCGCGCGCAACACGGACTCCAGGTCGGTCGGCGCGCGCTGGATGTGGAGCTTCTGACGCAGGCTGGTGAGGCGGGTAATCAGTTCATTGATGTGCTGCATGCAGCGGGTCAGGCTCCGGATGGCATCCTCGCGGAACTCGGGCTTGTCGAAATGAACCGGCAGATTCCGCAGCATCAGATTGAGCGTGGAAGCGGTGTTCTTCAGGTCATGCACCAGAAAGGCCGACATGGCCTGAAAGGCCTCCCATTCGCGGGCCTGGGCCAGTTGTTCGGACAGGTTGAGCGTGCGCAAAGCGCTGCCGAGTTGTTCGGCCAGGCAGGTCAGCAGCTCGAGGTCCTCCGGACCGTACGGCATGCCCGCCACCCGGTCGCCGGTGACAAGAAAACCGACCACCTCGCCTCCGGAGACCAGCGGCACACACCAGCGCGGGCCTCCCTCGACGAAAAAGGAGGGATTCAACTGCCGCAACACCCGGCACCAACGTTCCGAAGAACGTTCCAAATCCACCGGCTCCGGCGTGCGCCCGGCCAGTTTGCCCAGTTCGGGGACCAGCTCGCCCGCATCCACGGAGGTCTGGGTGCCGGCGGGCAGGGAGGTGGAAGCCGCCAGCACGAGCCGCCCGCGCGTCGGATCCAGCAGCCAGACGCTCACCGACAGCGCTTCGAAGGTCTCGGAAATGAGCCGGGCCACCTCCCGACACAGCTCCGCCCGGTCCAACCGCGCCGAAGTGCGCTCGGCAAACCGCGACCACACCTGACGGTAATCGTGAAACGGGCGACGGAAATGCCGGCTGACGAACCGGCGCAGCCGCTGGCGCACACGATCGGACATCCAGAGGACGCTCAACCCCACCGCCGCCAGCAACAGCAGGAAGGCGACAATGGGGAACGCCTGTTGCCCGCCCGCCCGTGTGACCCAGCTCGCCAGCAGCCCCACCACAACGAGGTACACACCCGACAACAAGACCGTCAGAGACCGGTGAATGGCCACGGCCGAGGGATACAAATCCAGGGCTGCCAGGCGCGATCGGTACAGGGCCAGTCCCACCAGGAGACAGCAGAGCAGCAACGCGGCCGCATTGAGCAGGGCCAGCTGGAAATTCGGCCCCGCATACAACAGCGCCTGGCTGCCGGTATAAATCCGCGTGCCGAACAGCAGGGCCAGGCCGATCACCGCATACTTTACCCGCCACCGGCCCGTCCCGACCGCGGCGCGAAACGTCCATTCAAGCTGGGTAAGGACCAGCACTGCGCCCGCCACGGAACCCGCGTAGAGCAGCCGGACCACGGGATGCCCCCGGAAATACCAGTTGCCCGGGGGCGGCAGAGGACCTGCATCCTGGATGAGGGCCGGATAAAAACCGAGCATCAATCCGGGCAGGCCCAACCCCAACCCCAGCAGAACCCATCGCCACCGATACAAGTAACGGCCCGGCTCCCCGCGCGCGAACGTCAGACTGAATCCCAACCACACGGCCGGCAGCAGCGCGCTGACCAACAGCGCGCCCCGTTGCCAGGCGAGCATGGCTTCGCGAGAGAGGGCTCGATAGCTGGCGTGTTGGCAGAGGGTTTCGATGACCAACAGGGCGAGCCCGGCCGCCAACCAGCCTTGCGCCGGGTGTCGGGGCCTGACCAGGAGCCCGGCCACCGCAAGCCCCACGCCCGCCAGGGCCGCTGCAATCAAAATGGCAGGAAACCACTCCATGTGCCGTTGCGGATTCGCACGAATCAGCCGGCCATTCACCGAGAGGGTGCCCGAGCCCGGAGACTCAGGCAACCCAAAGCTGGGGTTTGGGCTTCTGCGTCCCGGCCCCTGCCTCCACGGGCCCCGCAAGTTGACCGGTGATGAAACCTTCGCTGGCAGTGGTGGCCCGCGATCTCACCAGCTCAGTTCCAAGCGGTAGAAGGCCGCGGACCCGTCGGGCGACACGGGCAGCGGCCAGAAGCTTGCTTCGGGACTCGCCGGCCACGTTGTCACCGGAACCCATTCCAGGAGATTGGTGGACATCCAAAGGGTGCAGGGCACTGGCACGGGCGGAAGCTGCAACGACCAGCCGCCCTGGTCGGGATCCTTCACGACGGAGAGCACCGGAGCGCGGACGACGACCAGGTGGATCGGCGCACTCGTGGCGGCCCCTGCCGCGTTCGAAGCCACCAGATGATATCTTCCGGCATCCTCAATGCCTACGAAGGGCAGGAAGAGCACCTCATTTGTGGCCCCGGGCAAGAGGTGGCCGTCCCGTAGCCACTGGTATTGGATCGGTGCAAAGGCGCTGCAGGCGGTAAGACGAAACCCTGCCGACTCACCCTCTTTGCGCATCAGGGTTCGAACTGAGACCTCGGGGAAGAAGGGCCGTTGCCGGACCAGTCTGCTGAGCCGCAGATCAAACCAGAGATTTGTGGACGGGGAAAGAATTCGGTTGCGCACCCCGAGCGTGAACAATTCCGCCCGTTCCGAGGCTGAAAGCACGCGGCGGTAGAGGAACACTTCGTCCATGGCGAAACCGCCCTCCGAACGGTTCCGCCGCAGGGCCCGGAGGGGATTGGAGGTGGGGGAGGGGAGCTCGGCGGTCGTGCAATAGACGGGCCCTTGATCGACCTGGATACACGCCTGTGTGCCGTCGAACCAGGCGACGACAAAGCGCCACTGGCCCGGAAGCGTTCCCGGTGTCTCGTCCTGCACCTCCACGGCGCCAACCGCAAACCGGTAGCGGTTTGTGCGCGTTCCGGTATAGTAGAGCCGAAACTCGCCCTCCTTTTCCAGAGCGACGCCGGGAGGATCATCGCCGGTGCTCCAGCCATAGGCAAACCAGCCGCCGACGGTAAAGGGCCCGTCGATTTGAAGCGCGGGTGTGCTCGCGGTTTCCAGCCACGTGGACGCCGAAGCGGCGTTCGATACGCAGGCACCGATCCGGCCCCCGGCACTCACCCAGCCGGTCCCCATGGGAACAAAATCGTGTCCGCCGACCAGATCCCGCCAGGGTGGCTCCGCCTCGTCCAGAGTCCAGAATGCCGTGGGGCTTGCGGAATTCCTGAAGGCGTGGAGCTCCACCGCCAGGGAATTGGGTCCTGCCCGCAAGTTCCCCGCAGGAATCTCAAAGGCGACGGTCGCAGGAGGCGCGGTGTCCTCGAGTGGAGACAACGCAGGGGTGTCCCATCGCAGCGGGCCCTCGGGCATGTTGATGCGTCGGATTTCGACGCCGTTCAGATACACCACCGCCCCCGGGCCGGCCTTCAACTGCCCGAGCAGCGGAGCTTCCCACTGCTCCTCCCCCAGCTCGAACATCCCCCGGAAATAGGCAACGTCCACGGGCAGCAGGCTGCGCGAGGCCAGGGGCGTCCGACAGGGCAGTGCCCCCTGACCGAACGGGGCCGAGCCTTCTTCCCAGTCGTTCGTCATGCTCCCGGGCTCCCGCCACCTCTCGTCCTTGACGGGTTCGGTGCGGTATTGCCACCGGCTTCCGAAGGGAACCAGGGGTTCCAATTCCCACGGGCTCATCACCGTCAGCCTGGCGACCGCGCTCGTGGCGGTGCCGTACTCGTTGCTGACCACGACGTGATACAGCCCGCCATCCAGAGGACTCAGATTGGTGAGAAGGAGCAGGGGTCGCGGGCTCCAGCCACTGCCGAGAGCCTCGCCATCCTTGAACCAAAGGTAAGACTTCGGTTCGGCCCCCAGGGCAGTCACGGTCAAGACCGCCCAGTAGGATTGCGTTCGCACCAGGGATTGAGGATCTCCAAGGACGCGGGGATGGCGCACCCAGCGACCGAGCACCCGCGCGAGCCGACTGGTCGAACGGCCATGAAGATTGGAAGCCACCACGTGATAAATCCCCTCGGCCGATGGGCCCATGGCCGGCAGTTGCAGCGCGCTTCCCGTTGCGCCCGCGATTGGGTGGCCGTCCTTGAACCACTGGTACCGGGGAGGTGGATGAGCCAACGCCTCGCACCACAACGTAAGCTCTTCGTTCAGGTCCACTGCGCGGGATTCGGGCTCGCGGGTGAAAAACGGCCGCGTGGCATACAGGGGCTCGATCGCCCCGGCCAGGGCCCGTCGGGCTGCCAACAGCACTTGCGGGTCTTGCGCATACACGGTCACGTTCGTGACCATGGCCAG
>JAOADM010000065.1 GCA_026417315.1 Limisphaera sp. | reverse complement strand
GGCGATGACCCCGTCACTCAACAGGCTGGTCAAATCCCCCGGCGGCAGCGTTTCCCGCACCCACTGTCCCAGGGCGTCCACACCCGCCTGCATCGCCTCCATCGGGATGCGCGCGAATACGAAGATGCACTGAAACATCAGGGCCATCAGCCCGAAAAAGATCAGCGTACCCCAGACACGGTGCGTGACGATGCGGTCGGCCCGGTCACTCCAGGTCTCCTTCGGAGTCCACAGCCGGGTGACGGCCTGCGATTCGATCCGGGCCACGGCCTGGTACCGTGCGTCGATGACCACACTCCGCCAGTCCACACCCGCCGCCTCCAACCGTTGGCGGGCCGCGGCCACCGCCTGCTGGATGCCGGGCGAATAATGGGATCGGCTGGAAGCCAGGGCTTGTTCGTTGCTCAAGAGCAACAGCGCCTCCGCATCGGCCTGCACCCGACGCTCCTGGAAATTCCACGTGAGCAGGGCCGCAAGTTTCTGCGCCTCCTGCACCAGGGGTTCGGGAAGGACGGGAAACCGGCGCCGCGCCGGCGGCGCGGGATTCTCCAACAAGGCCAGAATCCGGGCCCGCAACTCGGGAATGCCCCGGCCCGTGCTGGCCACCACCGGCACCACCGGCACACCCAGTGCCTCTTCCAATTTGCCCGCGTCCACGCGCATCCCGTGGGCCTCGGCCACGTCCACCATGTTGAGGGCCACCACCGTGGGATGCCCCAGCTCGATCACCTGCGTGGCAAAGTACAGGTTGCGCTGGAGGTTGAACGCGTCGACCACCACGACGATGACCGAGGGCGGCGGCAACTCGGGCAACCGCCCCAGCAGCACGTCGCGGGCGATCTGCTCGTCCAACGAGTGCGGGCTCAGGCTGTAGGTTCCGGGCAGATCCAGCACCCGGACCGGCCGATCCCTGGATGCCCCCAGCAGCGGGCCCTCCTTCCGCTCCACCGTGACGCCGGCGTAATTGCCGACCTTCGCGCGCAGGCCTGTCAGGGCGTTGAAGACGGTGGTCTTGCCGCAGTTGGGGTTTCCGGTGATGAAGATGTAACGCGCCTCCACGACGGAGGGCGCAGCGGAGGCCGTCTTGCCCGAAACCGGACTCGTCTGGGCCATGGCTCAAGTCCCGTCCGGGAGGCGCACCCGGATGGCCTCGGCTTCCTGACGGGGAAGGCTCAAACAAGAGCCGCGCACCTTGATCTCCACCGGGTCTCGCAACAGGGCAAAGCGAACCAGCTCCACCGGGGTCCCCGGCACCAGCCCCAACTCCATCAGCCGCCGGGCCTCCGCCGGGGGCAACTGAATCTCCGCCACCACCGCCCGGGTCCCGGGCGACAGCGACGCCAGGGAAGGAAGCGTCTCAACCATGCGCTACACCGGAGGACGGCGGTTCGGAAACCGGTTCCACCAGGATGGCCTGGGCAATTTCCTCGCTGATCCCCAGCCGGGCATTGCACACTTGACAGATGAAGTTGGCCTGCCGGCTCAGCACCTTGATCCGCTGTTGCTCCCCGAGCCCCAGCTCCCGCAGCCGGGCCCGCACCTCCGGAGAAGCAAGCAATTGCCGGATGCAGACCTCCGTCCCTTCGGCCATCAGGCTCAGCGGACATACGCCCGGCTCGGCGCAATGGCCCTCCAGAATCTCGCACGGTTTCTGCGCGTCACTCACGGCCCCCAACACTAGCCGAGCCCACCGGCCCCTGCAAGGCGCACCCCCGGATCCTCCCCTCACGGGCCCGTCCCCACGCAGCGGCCCATGCCACTCCGCTCTCCCGCACCCCACTCCGGATGCTGCCGCATCGGGCAGTCCCAACCCGCCCGGGCAAACCGCCCGGCCCAACCGCCCGGCAGCTCCACGCTCGCCCCGCCCGGGCACGCTCCCTCAGCGCGCTCGCTCCCAAACGCACTCCTCCATGTGCACCTCGGCATGTTGCACGACGTCCTCCCGCGTGAGCCCGCGCGCCCGACACCGGACCAGCCGCACGTCCCGAATCTCGGCACCCTCGAACCCGCGCACGTCCAGCACGCGAGCCGCCTTTTGCACATCCACCTGCTCCATGCGCAACCGACGCAGCACCGGCCGATGCGGTCCCTGCGCGCCTTCCTCGTACAAAAAATCGATTTGCAGCAACGCGTCGGCCACCTGGCCCACGCGGAGATTGCGCACGAAGATGTTTTCCACGAGTCCGCCGCGAACCGCATTGGATTTGAAACGGATCACCCGGTCCAGGTTCGGACTGTCCATCTCGCAGTCCTCGACGAACACATTGCGACAGCCGCCGGAGATTTCACTGCCGATCACCACCCCGCCGTGGCCGTCGCGCATCCGGCATTTCCGCACCACGATGTTCTCCGAGGGCACGCCCAGCCGGCGACCGTCCTCGTTGCGGCCGGACTTGATGGCAATGCAGTCGTCCCCCGTGTCGAACACGCATTCCTCGATCACCACGTCCCGGCACGATTCCGGATTGCAGCCGTCGTTGTTGGGCCCATGTGAAACCACCTCGATCCCCCGGACCAGGACGTTCGTGGAAAGGACCGGGTGGACGACCCACATGGGGGAGCGCCGAATGCGAACGCCCTCGATCAAAACGTTGCGACACCGGTAAAACTGGATGAAGTTGGGGCGCAGATAATCGCCCTCGCCATAACGCCGTTGCTCCACCGGCACGCCGGCCGCCACCTGGGCCACCAGGCGATTGCGCGCCGCCGTCTGGTCCGGGCCCTGCGCCGGACGGCCCTTCCACCGCCCTTTCCATGCCCACCAGTTTTCAAAGCTCGCCTGCCCGTCCAGCAGGCCCCGGCCGGTCACCGCCACATGCTCGGCCCCATGGGCGTAGAGGAGCGGTGAGTAATTGTAGCATTCCATGCCCTCGAAGCGGGTCAGGACCTGCGGCAGATAGGCGCGCGGATCCGTCTTGAACTTCAGAACGGCCCCCTCGGCCACGTGCAGGTTGACCCGACTGCGCAGATGGATCGGCCCCGTAACATACTCTCCGGGTGGCACCACCACGCGCCCTCCCCCGGCGGCGACGCAGGCTGCGATCGCCCGGCGGATGGCCTCCGTGGCATCCGTCCGACCGTCCGGAACTGCACCAAAGTCGAGAATGGAAAAGCTGCGGTCCGGAAAGCGAGGGGGTTGAACGCGCGCCACGATGCGCGCCGCCTCGCGCCAAGCCGCTTCGGGGGTCGAGAACTCCTGGGGCGCCCGGGGGCCGGGTGCCGTGCATCCGCTCCAAACAAGAACGCCGGCCCACGCGCTCAGGAGTTTCAAGGCCCCGGTCCGACGCGCTCCCCGGTTCAGGATCTGCATAGGCTTCATTTCTGAGTCCAAATCCGGCCGCGGGAGGAGGCAGCGTTCTCAAGGCCGCTTGCCCACGCGTCCATGCCTGGGCTGTCCCCTCGCCGGGCGTCCTCGATCATTCTAGGCCAAGGACCCGAGACTGTCCTGCCGAGTTTTTGCAAGATGCCTTGAAATTTGGGCACGCGTCCGACCACGCCGGCCGCACCCTTGCAATTTTCTCAAGCCCCCATGCACAAATTCACAGCTTCCGCCCGATGCCCGTTTGGATAAGCTGTTTCACGGTGGCGCTTGTCAGCACATAAGCGCCCGATCGCGAGCATGGAAACGTCTCTGCAGTTGGCAAAATACTCGGTGGGCGTGGGCGACCGGTTCGGTCACCAGGCCCGCGCGCAGTTGGCCGCCTGTCAACAGGCCCTGGCCGCGGGCGTGGAGGTCATTCCCGTCTGGAACAAATCTCACCGCGAACACCAAATCATCGGATCGCGGCCCGAAAGCGTGCGGGCGGCCGCCGAGGCTGCCGTGCGAGCCGCCGGCTGGGATCGACCCTGGCATGTGGATGCCGACCACATTCGCCCGGACATTGTCGAGCCCTACCTTCCCCACTGCGATTACTTCACCCTCGACGTGGCCGAGGCCATCGGCCGGCCCGCCCCCACCGACCGCGTGACCAATTTCCTCCGACGCCACCCGGAATTGTCGGACCGGCTCGAGCTCCCCGGCTTGGACACGCCGTTGGAGGTCCGTACCCGAGAAGTGGAGCAGGCCGCCTGCCGCTACCTGCAGGCCGTCGAATCCGCCGCCACGGCCTACCGGATCATCGCCGGCGCCAAGCCCCCGGGCAGCTTCATCGTCGAGGTTTCGATGGACGAAACCGACCAGCCCCAGACGGCCCTCGAGTTGCTCGTCATCCTGGCCGCACTGGCCGATGCCGGCGTGCCCGTTCAAACCGTGGCGCCCCGGTTTGTGGGCCGCTTCAACAAGGGCGTGGATTACGTGGGCGACCTGCAGGCGTTCGAGCGGCAACTGCACGAGTTCCTGGCCGTCCTGCGATTTGCCCGGACCCACTACGGTCTGCCGCCGAACCTGAAGCTCAGTGTCCACTCCGGCAGCGACAAGTTTTCCCTGTACCCCATTCTGCACCGCGTGATGCGGAAACACGACGTCGGCCTCCACGTCAAGACCGCGGGCACCACCTGGCTGGAAGAGCTTCTGGGCCTGATCGAGTCCGGCGGCGCGGGCCTGGCCCTGGCCCGCACGCTGTACGCCGAGGCCCTGGCGCACATCGACGAACTTTGCGCCCCGTACGCCGCGGTCATCGACATCGATCGGCACCGGCTTCCGTCCGTGGAACAGGTGAACCGGTGGAGCCCCGAGGAATTCGCCGCCGCCCTGCGACACGACCCCCGGCATCCCGCGTTCAACCCTCACCTGCGCCAGCTCTTCCATGTCGGCTACAAACTGGCCGCCCGGAAGGGCCGTGCCTTTCTGGATTTGCTCGAGCAACACAGCGAGCACATTGCCTCACTCGTCACAGCCAACCTCTACGAACGTCATCTGCGCCCCATCTTTGTGGGCGAGCATCCCAAAGAACACCCAACATCCTTGAACCATGAACGACTACGGACTGAAGATCCCCAAGACCGGTTCGCTGGACTTCCTGGCGCTCGGTGCCCTGGTGCACCGGCTTGATCCGGGCGTGGTGCCGTTCCGGAAGGCCACCGAGTGCCGAATCCACGTCAGTGGCGGTGAATTCAACTGCGCCGCCAACCTCGCGGACTGCTTCCGTCTCCAAACCGGGATTGCCACCGCCCTGGTCGAATACCCCATCGGCGATCTCATTGCCGAACGCGTCCGGGCCATGGGCGTCAAACCCTTCTACAAACGCTTCAAACACGACGGCGTGCGGGGACCCAACCACGCCATCGTGTACAGCGACCGCGGCTTCGGCGTTCGGCCCCCGGTGGTGTTCTACAACCGCAGCAACGAGGCCGGTGCCCTGCTGAAACCGGGCGATTTCGACTGGAAGAGCATCTTCGCCCAGGGGGTCCGCTGGTTCCACAGCGGCGGCATTTTCGCCTCCCTGTCCGAAACCACCGGACCCTTGATCATCGAAGCGATGCAGGCGGCCAAGGCGGCTGGAGCCGTCACCTCCTTCGACCTGAACTATCGCCAGAAACTCTGGGATGTCTGGGGTGGTCAGGACCGCGCCGTGGCCGTCATGCGGGAGATCGTGCAGCACGTGGACGTGCTGGTGGGCAACGAGGAGGATCTGCAAAAGGGCCTCGGGCTGAAGGGGCCGGATGTGCACGCCACCTCCCAGCTTGATCCGGCGGTGTTCATCAGCATGATGGACACCGTGGTCAAGACCTATCCCCAAATCCGCGTCGTGGCCACCACCTTGCGCGAGGTGCTCTCCACCAACCGCCACCGCTGGAGCGCCGTGGCCTGGATCAACGGCAAGGTGTATCAGGCGCCCACGTGCGAACTGGACGTGTACGACCGCGTGGGCGGGGGCGACGGTTTCGCCTCCGGCCTTTTCTACGGCATGCTCACCGGCCGGTCCCCCGAAGACTGCGTCCGGCTGGGCTGGGCCCATGGGGCGCTGCTCACCACCACGCCCGGCGACACCACCATGGTCACCCTCGAACAGGTCGAGGCGTTTGCCCGCGGGGGCTCCGCCCGCATCCAACGCTGAGTCTTTGGCCCCGCCCACCTGCAACCACCAACCCGTGCTTGCGCAATTATGGAACCGAAAGCTGACATCGCCGTCATCGGGCTGGCCGTCATGGGCCAGAACCTGATCCTCAACATGAATGACCACGGCTTCACCGTCGTGGCCTACAACCGCACCACGTCCAAGGTGGACGAATTCCTCGCCAACGAGGCCAGGGGCACGCGCGTCCTCGGCGCCCATTCCCTGCAGGAAATGGCCGCCCTGCTCAAAAAGCCGCGCCGCGTCATGCTCATGGTCAAGGCCGGCCCGCCGGTCGACGAGTTCATCGAACAGCTCCTCACGGTCCTGGAGCCGGGCGACATCATCATCGACGGCGGCAATTCGAATTTCGAGGACACCATCCGCCGCACCCGGTACGTCGAAAGCAAGGGGCTCCTGTACATCGGCACCGGGGTCAGCGGCGGCGAGGAGGGCGCCCGCCACGGCCCCTCCATCATGCCCGGAGGCAGCCCCGCGGCCTGGCCGCACGTCAAACCCATCTTCCAGGCCATTGCCGCCAAGGTCACCGATCCCAAAACCGGGCAGGTCGAACCCTGCTGCGATTGGGTGGGCGAAAACGGCGCCGGCCACTACGTGAAAATGGTTCACAACGGCATCGAGTACGGCGACATGCAACTCATCGCCGAGGCCTATCACATCATGAAAGACGGCCTCGGAATGAGCGCCGACGAAATGAGCGCCGTCTTCGGTCAGTGGAACCAGGCCGAACTCCAATCGTACCTCATCGAAATCACCCGCGACATCCTGGCCTTCAAGGACGAGGATGGCCAACCCCTCGTGGATAAAATCCTCGACACCGCGGGCCAAAAGGGTACGGGCAAGTGGACCGTCATGTCCTCGGCCGAACTCGGCATCCCCGTCACCCTGATCGCCGAGGCGGTGTACGCTCGATGCGTCTCGTCCTTCAAGGAACATCGTATGCAGGCCGCCAAAGTGTTCCCGGGCCAACCCGCCCGCTTCGAGGGCGACCGGCAAACGTGGCTGGAGGATCTGCGACGCGCCCTCTACGCCTCCAAGATCGTCAGCTACGCCCAGGGCTTCATGCTGATGCGGGCCGCGGCCAAACAATACGGCTGGAACCTCAACTACGGCAGCATCGCGTTGCTCTGGCGCGGCGGCTGCATCATCCGCAGCGTCTTCCTCGGCGAAATCAAAAAGGCCTTCGACAAGAATCCCGATCTCGACAACCTCCTCCTGGATCCGTTCTTCGCCGAGGCCATCAAGAGCGGCCTGACCTCATGGCGGAAAGTGGTAAGCACCGCCGCCCTGAAAGGCATCCCCGTGCCGGCCTTCAGCACCGCCCTGGCCTTCTTTGACGGCATCCGCAGCGAGCGCCTCCCCGCCAACCTGCTCCAGGCCCAGCGGGACTACTTCGGCGCCCACACCTACGAGCGCATCGACCGGCCGCGCGGCCAGTTCTTCCACACCAACTGGACCGGCCACGGCGGCCGCGTCGCGAGCGGTTCTTACACCGTCTGACCCATCGAACATTTCACGCCCGCCCGGGAGAGCCACGCCCTCCGGGCGGGCGTTTTTTTTTCCGCGCTCCATCGCGCCGGGATGGGTTTTCCGCCGGCTCCCGTCAGCGGCTACGGATCTGGGAACTGCCGGCCCCCGCCGCCAGGCGGCGGACCCGAGCCCTCAAGACCCATCGTGGCCTCAAAAGGGAAACCCCGGAGACGCGTGGACAGCCCGCCGGCGGGTTGTCCGCCAACGCCCGTCGGCGGCTATGATATCCCCCGCCTTTCGAACGCATCTGGAGGCCGCATGATTGGCTCACGGCCCTCATCCCCCCACGCAATCCCCCACATGGCCCGGCCTCTTCCCGGAACTGTGCGGCCTGCACGCCACTCGTCGGCTGGTTTGTCGAAAGCCGGACGGATCGCAGTCCGATGAGGCCCAGGAGATGCCGCCTTTGCCAAGAGCATCTTGCCCAGGTCGTTTGGAGCATGGGCGTTTTCCGCGGGAAAAGGGTTCCCCAGGCTGCCATGGATTGAGATCCGCAGCCGCCCCAAGGGCCCCCGAAGCGCCGCAGCCCCGCCTGCTCGCCCATCGCCAGAATCTTCATCCTCGCACCCCGGCGGGCAGCCAATGGGCGGCACACCCACGCGTTCGCAAGGGCCAGAGACCTCCCGTCCGGCAATTGTCATGGCCGATTACGGAAGCGGGTTGAAAAGGCACGACATCCCGCAAGAACCTCAACCAAGCTTGCCGCGAGCGCCTTGCCCGTAACGCAACCGCGTGACCGCTGCTTCGATTCCAAGTGCGATCCAACCCCATGCTCCGTAACACACCGTGGTCGACGCGCCCGTCTTCCTCAGTTTTTGCGCCCGCTTGTCCGGTCCTGACCCGATGCCTGATACGGTTTCTTACGGACGATTCCCCGGTTTCCCCCCGGCCAAGGACCGGAACTTTCCCGGGACAACATCAGGGTTCATTCCCGATTGTGAAGCCCGCTCGCGCTGTTAGTCTGGAGGGCGTTCTCGGCAATCCTGTCCGCAATGGCCGCAGAGATCGAAATCCGAAATCACGAGTCGGCATGCCCGACCGGGCAGGGCGACGTCACAGACCCGGACCCGCCGGCGCAACAGGACACGCTTCGAGAACGAGACCCGGGAGCGGAACATGGGAATTGGGGTACATTGCAACGAGGTGAACGGTGATGTATGCGAAACCCTCCAACATGACGTGGCGATCCGGTTCTTCCGCACGCTGGCCGATACTGCCACGGCCATGGAAGCTCGGAGCCCAACACCCATCCCGGTCATGACGTCTGGTCCCATCCGCATCTTGGTCGTGGACGACCATCCCGTCGTCCGTCGAGGCATCCGCTCCTGTTTGCAACGGCAGCCCGGCCTGGTCGTGGTCGGCGAGGCCGCCGACGGAAAGGAAGCCCTGGAGCTCATCCCCGCCGTGCAGCCGGACGTGGTCCTGACCGACCTGGACATGCCGCGCATGGACGGCCTGGCCCTCACGGAGGCTGTGCGGCGTCAATTCCCCGACGTAAAGGTCCTCATCCTCTCCATGCACGCGAACACGGAGTACATCCTGCGCATCCTCCAGAGCGGGGCCCGCGGATACGTCTCCAAGGAGGCCGACCCCCAGGAACTCCTCCAGGCCATCCAGGCCGTCTACCGTGGCGAATCCTTTTTCAGTGCCGATGTGGCGCGGCTGGCGCTGCAACAAATGGTGTTGTCCGAAGGCGCCGCCAGTGCCGTCCCCGAACTTACACCGCGAGAAAGGCAGGTGCTCATCGGGATCGCCGAAGGGCTCAGCAACAAACAAATCGCCGAACGCCTGGGCGTGGGCATCCGCACCGTCGAGACCCATCGTCAACACATCATGGAGAAACTGGGGATCCACACCGTCGCCGGCTTGACCCGCTACGCCGTGGCCAAGGGACTGGTGTCGGCCCAACACCTTCCACCCCAGAACCACACGGCCACCACCAGCTAGAGCTCCGGACCGCAATAGGCCGTCCTTTGCCTGGTCGTTTGCCCACTTGTCCACGGCACGTTTCAGGGGCGCTCCCTTTCAACCCGGCGCCAGACACCTTCGGTTCCTTCCCAGCTCCTTTCCGGACCGGCCACCTTTGCGCGCCGTGGTTCCGGCAACCTTCCGCAGCACGCCTCGACTCGGCCCCGTCGGCGGTCCCGAACCGGATCCTGTCAGAACCCGGACCCCGATAAACCCACGGGGCGTTTCCCCACACCCCGGAGCCAACCCACATGAGGTTCCCCGATTCTCGGGGCCGCCCTCTCACCCCGTCTCCCACCAGCGCCGCAGCACCTGCAGACTCTCCCGGACCGCCTGCTCCAGGCGTTCGCGAGTGCGCTGCCCCGACCCGACCCAGTCGAACTCGATGTGCAGGGAAAACGGCGCGGCATACCCCTGCTCGCGCAATCGAGGGAAAAGCCTCATCCGGCCGAACTCCCCTTCTCCGAAGGGCACGAAGCGGCGCTTCCGATCGGTGTCCTTGACGTACACCACGCCCACATGCGATCGCAGCCGCTCGAAGTGGTCCCGCCACTCGTCCCCGTGCACCAGCAACGCATGCCCCGGGTCGAACGCCACCGCTACGGTATCCGGAGGAAACCCTTCCACGAGCGCAAGCATTTCGCGCAGGTCGCCTCCGAGGTACTGGCTCGACCCGGCCGGAGAGTGATTCTGCAACAGGGCACACATGCCGAGCTCACGATTCCACGCGGCCAGCGCCCGTAGCCGCTCCCGCACCCATCGAAGCTGCGACTCGGTCGGTTGATCGGGATCCTTCCGAAGAAACCCAACCCGGTAGTACTTCACGCCCAAACCTCGGGCCGTCTCCAGCACCTCCCGGGCGTGCGGAGACTCCGGCGACAGAATCGCCGTCGTCAACAGCCACACCCGTTTTCCCCGGGCCCGAAGCAATTCCGCATACCGGGGTAGATCCTCGCGCACGCGCTCGGGCTCGATTCGATCGCGGGGCCGTACCGCACAATCCACTCCGTCCGCCCCGCTGGAAGCCACCAGGTCGGCCGTCTCCTCCAGGCTCAAGCCGGCCTGCACACAGACTTTGTCAAACAACGCCACCGGCGGCATGGGCCGAGACGCCGATTCGGCTGCCCGACTTCGGCAGGCCACCGCCCAGACTCCGACCCCGAGGCAGGTGCGCACGAACTCTCGCCGGGTCAAACGCTCGTGAACGCTCATGAGCACCAGAGTGGCCCGGCATCGATGTCTGTACAAGGACTCCTTGTCCACGCTCGCCTGCCCATTGCCCCCCGTCGCCACCCTTCCCGGCCTTGTTTCCATGAACCCGCACCTTCCTCGGCCATGAATCCTTGCGCAGGGAGCCTTTGGACACACTTTTCGTGTCGGCCGGGCTCTCCGCGTGGTTTGTCGTCGGAATCGCAAGGGGTGTGATCCCCGTCGGGGGCCCAATGGCGGAGGAGCCTCCTCGACGGCCGGCGGCAGAACGGTTTTGACGTCCCCGGGCCCCATGGGCCCAAAGACCGGGATCTTCGGGGCCGGCGTCAGCGGGAAGAGAACCTTCCGCCGGACTCGAGAATTGCCCCGAGCCTGCCCTTTGCTGATCTTCCCCGCGTGCGCTGCCACGTCTTGATCTGTCCGGACAAGTTCAAAGGCACCCTCACCGCCCTGCAAGCAGCCCGAGCCATCGCGCGCGGCTGGCACCGGGTTCGGCCCCGGGACACGCTCGATCTTCTGCCGATCAGCGACGGTGGCGATGGATTTGGGGAAGTGTGTGGGCACCTGCTCGGCGCCCAAACCCGGCATGCGAGCACGATCGATGCGGCAGGCCGACCCTGTCGGGTGCGTTGGTGGTGGGTTCCCTCCCGCAACCTCGCGCTCGTCGAGTCCGCCCGGGCCATCGGACTGGCCCGACTGCCACCGGGGCGGTTTCATCCGTTTGAACTCGACACGTCCGGCCTGGGTGCACTCCTGCGGCGCGTGGCCCGCAGTGGAGCCTCCCGCGTGCTCCTCGGGCTGGGAGGCAGTGCAACCAACGACGGAGGGTTCGGCCTGGGCCGCGCACTCGGTTGGCGGTTCTACGACCGACGCGGCCGCGAGCTGCTGCGCTGGACGGAACTGTCCCGGCTGGCACGCGGCGAACCCCCGCCGTGCCCCGCGCTGTTCCGAAGTCTCACCGCCGCAGTGGACGTCACCAATCCCCTGCTCGGTCCGCGCGGGGCCACGCGCATTTACGGCCCCCAAAAAGGCCTCCGTCCCGAGGATTTCCCGCTGGCGGAGCGTTGCCTGCGGCGGCTGGCCACGGTCATGGAGGAGTTTTGGCGACGTCCGTTGGCCAACCAGCCGGGAGCCGGCGCTGCCGGAGGACTGGGCTTCGGCGTGCTGGCCTTCGCCCGGGGCCGACTGGTTCCCGGGTTTGCCTGGGTGGCCCGCCACGCCCGCCTCTGGCAACGGCTCCGCGCCGCGGACCTCGTCATCACGGGTGAAGGCGGCCTCGATCGTTCCAGCCTCATGGGCAAAGGAGTCGGCCAAATCGCCCTTGCCTGCCGTCGCCGCCGCGTGCCGTGTCTCGCCCTGGTGGGCCGGCTCACCCCATGGCCGGACCTTTCCGAGTGGTTCCGGCGCACCTATGCCTTCACCTCGGCTTTCGACGAAGTTCGGGCCCAAACCCGGGCCGCCGAAGCCCTCGCAGAATTGGCCGAACGCGCAGCCCGCGACTGGTCGGTTGATCTCGTGAGCAACCCGCCGGCCGAAACGCGCAAGCGTGCCGACAGTTGAGTCCGGCCTGACTTCCTCCCTGCGCAGCCCCGGCTCCGAACACCCAAGCCCCTGTGTATCGGCACCCGGTTCGGCCGCGAGGTAATGCCGGAACAACCTCGCGGGCCCGACCTGACGCGCACCGGCAGTGGCTTCCGTGAGAAGCTAACTTCGCGTGACCTGCAAGCCGGTCGCGGAAATCGTGAAGTCCACAAAGCGGGCCCGCGGATTGGGCGGATTCCGCGTCAATCGCTCCCGAATCCGCTGCGCCGCGAACGGATCTCTTGCCAACATCAACAGGTAGCCACCCCCGCCCGCACCGGCCAATTTCGCTGCAGCCAGATCGGACGCCACCGCGTCCAGAATCGCCTGTACCCCCGGCGGATTGGTCCCGGGATCCAACTGCTGATTGAGGCGCCAGCTTTCCCGGATGCACTCGGCCAGCCCCGCTGCATCGCACCGCTGAATTGCCAGTGCAGCCCGCTCTGCATTCCGGCCAATCTCCTCCAGCACTGCCAACGATGGGGCGTCGTTCAAAAACATCGATCGCACCACTTCGCCGAGGATGTTGCGCGCCAGTCGCGTCAGCCCCGTGTAATACAACAAAAAGCACTGCGCCACGGGGGGCTGCTCCAACAAGTGCTGCGGCAGCCAGTGCAACTGCGGGGTCTGACGCAAGCCGGGCCGCGTTTCGATCAACTTCACTCCGCGCTCCATCGTCCCCACCTGGTCCTGCCATCCACCCCCCGTCCCCAGCAACTGCTCCAGCACGAGCGTCTTCTGGCAAAGCGTCTCCCGATCCCAATCCAGCCCGCACAAATCCGACAGGGCGGCCAGGAGCGTCATCCCCAAAATGCTGCTCGTCCCCAGCCCACTGCCCTTGGGCACCGCGGCCACCAGCGAAAGCTCGATCCCGCCCCCGAATTCCCGCAGTTGCTCCTCGAGGCTCGCGAATCCACCATGCACATGGAACCGCGGCAGAAACCCCGCCAGCGCCAAGGCAGCCCGCGCCAACCCGAAGGGGTTTCCCGGCTCCCCATACGCCTCCAGGTCCGCAAACGTCCGCAGCCTCGTCTCGGCACTCAGGTCGATCGACCGGATCACCAACACCGGCTCCGGAATGCATTTCGCAAAGACCTGAATGGGGGGTTGCCCGTTCAGATCCACCGCCACATTGACCACGCGTCCCCCGTGTTCCAGGCAATAGGGCGGTGTGTCGGTCCAACCCCCTGCCAAATCCAACCGGACGGGACTGCGTGCCCACACGATCTGATCCTCCAACACCACACGCCTCGGATTCGCCGGCGTCACTTGCGCCTCGCGCACCAGCATCTCCTGCAAGCGCTCAAAGGCCTGGCGCTCCAACCCCTCCCAGTCGGCTTCCCCCCGCACCCGTCTCACTGCCGCCTGAAACATCGCCTCCCGCACCGCCAACATCGGCGGGTCGTCGTCCCCGAACGCCAACGCCTCCCACCCGTCGGCCTCGGCCGCCACCAGCCGCGCCGTGGCCTCCAGATCCAACCGCGAAAACACACTCCAGCGGCAATGCCGCCGCAACGCCCGCGCCGCCTCACGTCGCAATCGTTCCCGCTGTGCGTACAACCGGTCGGGGTTCACCCGCAGCGCCAGTTGCGCTGCCGACAGCCGTTCCACCTGCTGCCAAAACCGCGCCCATCGATCCCCTTGCGTTCCCTCGCCCGAGACCAACCACTGCACGAACTCCGGATCCAGTTCGCGCTCCGTCACCACGGGGAACAACGGACAAAACTGTAAGTCCAGTCCCGGGGCCAGTCCGGCGGTGCTGCCATCCAGACCCCGCCGCACGAACCACTCGAACGCCGGCCGACCCAGCCATCGCGTGGTTGCCTCATTCCATGCGCCCCGAAAACCGTCCCGAAAGCCATACACCCGCACACACCAGGCCTCCTCGTCCACGGGCACCAGGTCCAGACAAACTCCGGAGGGCAATCGCAACGGCCAGTCGTTCTCCGGCACCCCGGTGATCACCTGCTCATGTCCCAGATGCCACGCCCCACTCACCACGCTGTTCTCGATCCACAACGTATGGTGCCGCTCCCGGTCCAGCACCGGCGCCACCCGACAATTCTGCAGCACCTGGTCCGGATGCCGCTGGTCCGTCCACTCCCCAGATACCCGGTTTTGCAGGGACACCACCGACTCGATCATCTGGGCCGTCGCCCCAAAATGGTAAAACTCCCCCTCCGGTAACTCGACCACGGCACACGAAAGCGCTCGAATCTCCGCATCGTCCCGGACCGGATCCGTCCCCAACGCCAACGCAAAGCCTCCGTAGAATTCGTAGGACACCGGCCGCCCCTCCGAAAACCCGCCGGATTCTTCCTCCCATCCGCATCTCCGCATCAACACCCGTGCCGCCCGCGCACTCAACAACCAAATCCCCGTGTCGACGCTCCAACGATACTCCAGGGACATCCGCCGGATCTCCGCTGCCGAAGGTTTCTGGCGCGCGAACGCCAGGCGCCCCGGCTGCCGCCGAGGGCAGAACAACACGCCGAAGTTCTGCGCCACCTCCGGTGGAACCCGCACCCCCACCGCCACCACGTCCACCGCCGGAAACTCGGGCAGCTGGCGACCCAACCGGACCAGTACATCCCCGCTTGTCAACAACACACAGGCCGGCTCGGGCGCATGACGCAGGAGCCGCTCATACTCGGGCAACTGTACATCCAACAAGGTCTGGTCCAGTCGCTGCCCCCGGCTCCAGCGCAGCACCGGCAACGGCAGCAACAGCTTGCCCACCGGAGCATACGCCGGTAAGCGCCGACTCTGTCCCCCCGCATGCAACACCAACTTGCGCCCCTCCCGCAACCAGGCTTCGAAACCCCGGTCTGCGCCGGTCAGTCGCCATGCGGTTGCCAGTAAATGGGCCGTCGCCGCGCCCGAGCCCATGCCGGGCCCCGGCGGATCCGCTGCCACCACCCACGCGGGCAACCCGCGCCCCTCCAGGCGCGGAAATGCCGCTGCCATGGCCGGAGGCAGAGAAATCAAATACTGCACGGATACATCCCGGCTCCCCATACGCCCGCGCAAATTGAAGCGCTCGGACCCACCTGTCGAGACCATTCCCCTCGCCCGATGGGTTTCGATCTCTTCTCGGCACAAATGCCCCACCAGTAACTCGCTCATCCGGGCCCGGCCTGTGCCGGAGCTTCCACACCTTCACCCGGCGCCGGTCCGGGCCGTGTCCGGTGCGTCTTCCGTCCCCCGATCAGTCCGCCCCCGCTCCCGGAGCCGCACTCTCACGCGGAGGAAACAACGGCGACCTCACCCATCCCCACCGCGCCAACCGATAAACCACCGCCGTTTGCAGACAACCCCACCCATAACGGACGCTGCGCCAAAAGTCGATCGAGGAAGCCTCCGGAAAGTACTTCGTGGGACAACTTACCTCCCCGATGACATACCCATGCCAGAGAATCTGTGCCAGGATCTGGTTGTCGAACACGAAATCGTCCGAGTTCACCCCATAGTTGATCCTGCGCAACACCTCCGCCGAAAAAGCCCGGTATCCGGTGTGATATTCCGACAATTTGGCCCCGAGCAGAAGGTTCTCGACCAGCGTCAGGATCCGGTTGGCCACATACTTCCACCACGGCATCCCGCCCCGCAGGGCCTGACCTCCCAGGATCCGACTCCCCAGGACACACGCGTACACCCCGTTGGCAATCATCGAGGCCATCGCGGGGATCAAGGCCGGCGTGTATTGGTAATCCGGATGAATCATGATCACTATGTCCGCTCCCGCCTCCAGGGCCAGGCGATAACACGTCTTCTGGTTTCCCCCGTAGCCGCGATTCTCCGGATGCACATGCACCCGCACCCCCTCCAGCGACCGTGCAATCGCCACCGTGTCGTCCCGGCTGTGGTCGTCCACCACGATGATCTCATCCACGATCTCCTGCGCACGCACCTCCTCCCACGTCCGACGCAGCGTCCGCGCCGCATTGTACGCGGGCATCACCACCACGATTTTCCTTCCCCGATACATCGTTTGTCCGACCTTGCCCGAGGCCGCGCCAAGCTGCCGAAACTCACCCCGAATTGAGAAGTCCAAAATCAGCCCGTCCCCTCCCGCAACCGCGCTCTTTCCTCCGGATGTTCAACCCCTCGAATGGCCGAAGCCGACACGGACCCGGTTTCACGCTGCGCCAGCAACCAGCGCGCTGACGCGCTGGCCCGCGTCTGAAGCCGGCCCGGGACCACCCACCGGGCACATTCCCCGTGCGCCCGGCCTTCCACGCCCGCCCACCTCGAATCCCATCCCGCCCAGAACGGCCATTCCCTCCCGCCCACGAGCTGCTCGCCGCCTCTTCAGCTCTTGCGTCTTTGCCGGTGTCCCCCTTCGACGATCTCCGACTCCGCAAATCTGCCCGTCCGACTTCCCCCATGGCATCCCACGTCCCTCGGCCATGGCGCGGCAGGTCGGACCCTCCACCCATCCGGGCGCGGCATGGGAGCCACTTGAACAGGCATCCGGTCGGCTCCTCACGCCGCGGCACTGACACCGCGCCCCCTCGGCGCCCGGGTCACCCAATCCTTCCGGTGGACCCGATCCAGCCCCGGCAGCCGGCCGCAACCCCACCGCCACACGCACCTGGGCGAGCCATTCGCCCGATTCCATTCACTTCCCCGCACTGCCCCGAGGACAACGTTTCATCACCGCACTCTCGCCGGTCCTCAGACCCTGCGCCCAAAAGCACTCCTGCCACATTCCTGTCTTTCGATGCTGTCGAAATGCGCCATCCATCCAGCTCCTGCCCGCCACCCATGTCGCCAATTGACCTCTGCGCCCTCCTGGCCTGACTCCCGAACGCAACACTTAAATGAAATGTCGCATGCCCCCGTTCGAAACCTCGGGAGGTGCGACCTCGGCAGCCTGCCCGCCCCGCGAAGTTCGGCGCGCTACAAGATCAGCCTTGAAGGTTTCCCTTACATTACGTCAGTCCCTCATGGCCACCAATCCTGAGGTCCGCCAAGCCGGGCAGCCGGGCACGAGACCCAGTTCTCTTCCAGTGCCTCCACCTCCTGCCCCCCTTCAGGAAGCCGTCCCAGGCCGTCCCTGGAGCCCCGACGCTGTCCGCGACCTATTTCCGGGCTTGACATGAGCGACGGAGGCCGCAAGGATCTCACGCATGAGTGACAACGTTAGTTCCGCTCCAGGTTCTTCCGAAGTCCCCAATCAGCCTCCCGCACCAACGTCGCCCCCGCGTTGGCGAAGGTATTTCCCCAAGGACGCCCCGGACCTGCTGCGCGAGGCCTTCGTGGCCGTCAGCTGCGAGGCACCGGACAACATCCGTCTCGGCAAGAAAGCCGTATTACTCGGATCTTTCCACTACAGTGCGGGACCGCCCTGGAGCTATGGAGGGGACTTGTACTTTCGCCTCCGCAAATCCTTCCGCGAATGGGAGCTGGTGATCGTGGACGAATCCGCGGGGTATGCCCTCGGCGAGCCGGGCCGGACGCTGCGATGGGTCCTGAGCTCCCTTCCAGCCCGCCTGCCTCGCCACCAGGCCCTGGCCCTCTTCACGGC
>JAOADM010000064.1:17916-18339 GCA_026417315.1 Limisphaera sp. | reverse complement strand
CCCGTGCTCACTCGGTTTGCCGGCTGGGCCTGCGATCAATTTGCGGCCGCAGGTGTGCGCCGTGTCGGGGCCTTCATGCGAGAAGGGGCTCTGCTGGGTCGGTTGCTCGAGGCCGAGGCTCGCGCCCGCAGGCTCGCTTTGGAGGTGGAGCAGCTGTATGCCAACCGGAAAGCCACCGAGCTGGCCGCCCTAGGCCGGCTTCCTGCACAAAAGCTGGTGGACTGGTTAACCCGACGGCAAACTCTGACAGTAGGGGAGATTATCAGCGAACTGGGCCTAAGCTCCCAACTTTGCCAAGGCGTGAAGATCGCCCTCCACGAACGCCTTGCAAGTCCGGACCGCGTTATTGAACTGGCGCGGTTCCTGTTTCGGCCGGAGATAGCCAGGAGGATCGAAGAGCGCAGCGCAGAAGAGCGACGCAAG
>JAOADM010000064.1:13572-17907 GCA_026417315.1 Limisphaera sp. | reverse complement strand
TCCTCTCTGGTCTCGTGGGCTCGGAGATGTGTATAAGAGACAGGCCGTGGCTGCAGGGGGACGAGCCGTGGGGCGTCTGCGACATCGGCTACAACGCGTCCGCGCAGTGGCAACTGCACGAGATTTTGCGCTTGGAGGGCCTGCCAAGCCGCATCGTGGGCTGCTATGTCGTGACCACCGAAAACGCTGCACTTCGGGCGTTGAATGGCCTGGATGTGCGGCATTACCTGGGCAATTTTGGTCATCCCACGGCTCTATTTTGGGCCTTCTTGCGATCTCCTGCATTCGTGGAGCAATTGATGGCCGCACCTTGCGGAACGACTTTGGGCTACGACCGCGGGGCTGACGGCCGGGTCCGACCGCGGCTGGACCAACTTCGATTCCCTCCGGAGCTTTTGGAGCGTCAAAAAGCATTCCAAGATGGGGTGCTGTGGTTCCAACGATTGTGGCTGTGGGTGCGGGGCCTGAAGCCGAGCTTGCTGGATGGCCGAAGTGTATTTTCGCAGCAGTTGCTCAATGAGCTCGATGCGGCGATGCCGGCGATTCTGGCTCGTGCGGCTGCTTTCCCGTTGCGCGAAGAAGTCCGGCGTTTCGGCGCGCTTGTGCTTGACGACTATTATTTTGCCGGTGGTGTGAAAGCGCTGTGGGGTGAGAGTGAGCGAAAGTTGTGGCGCGCCAAGGGCTATTTGGCTCTGTTGTCCGAGCAAGGCGTGCTCTGGCCTCAGGCTGTCCATCATGTCGAGAACCCAAGGGCGGCCGACGAGTTCTTCGGATACGGCAGCGCCATGCTCGGACCGGTGCCAGGGAAGGGCAGGGAACCCGAACCAGCCGCAGTGGCCGTAATCATCGCGCCTCCGCGCGATGCCGGCGAGGCATCCCGCTGTCTCGGTCAACTGACGCGGGTCTTTGCCGACGAGGGACGGCTGGACGTGATGGTTTTGGCGGAGCCGAAGCTGGCCTCTCAACTCCTGGCGCTGCCGGGTGTCGATCGTGCGCGAATTCGACTCCAAGTCCATGAGCGCGAGGAGCGAACTCCGATGAGCGTTCATTTGCATCAGATTGCTCTTCGGACTCAGGCGCCGGTGTTGTTGTTTCTTCGCCCGGATGTCGAGCTGCCGGCTCAATTCGGCGATCGGATGGCGCGTGAGCTCGCAGCCGAAGGGACGGGTGCGGTGGTGCCACATTGGCCCGAGGGCGCCATGAGTGAAGACGTAAACAGGGCAAAGCAGTTGGCCCGCTGCTTGATGGTGCGTCGACAGGCGTTCCTCGATGGCGGCGGGTTGAGCAAAGAATTGCCCGTGCCATTGGCGTATGCGGAGCTGCTGCGTGGATTGAAGGCGACAGGTTGGAAAGTGGCGCGGCTGGATGGTGTGCGCTTGCAAGCCGACCCAGCGCGCGACGCTGCCTTGACCGACCGGGAGCTGGAAGAGTGGCAGCGAGAATCCCGGACCTCATTAAACGCAGTGCTGGAGGCCCAGCCCGGCCTCGAGACCCAGGCGTGCGAAAAAGCCGAGGTTTCGGACCGGGGCGGGGCACAGAAGCCGTCGAAAGTTCCAATGCAGAGCATGCCCGGGACGGAGCACGGCCGGCGCGTGGCAGTGGACTGGATCGGAACGTTCCTCGACCACGGGAGCCTCTCTCACGTGAACCGGGAGTTTACGCGGGTTTTGAGTCAAAGGACCGATTTGGCGCTCCGCTGCGTGGCCATCGATGGTGCCTCGGATGCGACGTTTGCCGCACCGGCCCGACAACTGGATCGCCAGCCCAACTCCCATGCTGCAGTGACGGTGCGACATGCGTGGCCGCCGGACTGGACCCGACCCGGCCGGGGTCGCCTGGTGGTGATTCAGCCCTGGGAGTTTGGCAGTCTGCCCGTGGAGTGGATCCAGGCCGCTGCCAACGTGGACGAGTTCTGGGTACCCTCGAACTACGTCCGCCAAGTTTACGTGGATTCCGGTATCCCTGCTGAGAAGGTGGTCGTGGTCCCGAACGGCGTGGATCCCGCGCGATTTCGCCCGGACGTCGCCCCTCGTGCCCTGCCCACCTCGAAGAGGTTTCGGTTTCTGTTCGTGGGAGGGACCATCTTCCGCAAGGGGCCGGACCTCTTGCTGGAGGCTTACGGCCGTGCGTTCACGGCGGCCGATGACGTCTGCCTGGTCATCAAGGACTTTGGGGGACGCAGCGTGTATGCCGGTCAGACCTTCGGTGAGCGAATCAAGGCGTTCCAGGCGCGGCCCGGAGCCCCTGAGATCGTTTACCTGGACGAAGAGTGGCCACCGGAGGAGCTTCCCGGGCTGTATACGGCCTGCCACTGCCTGGTGCTGCCATACCGGGGCGAGGGGTTCGGTCTGCCCGTGCTCGAGGCCATGGCTTGTGGCTTGCCCGTGATCGTCACCGCGGGCGGGGCCACGGACGATTTCGTCCGTGACGCCTTCGGCTGGCGCATTTCGGCGCAACGGCGTTCGATCGGAAGCAAGGTCGGCAGCCTCACCCTGGTGCGCGACGGCTGGGTGCTGGAGCCCGACTTGGAGGCGTTGATTCAAGCCATGCAGCAAGCTGCCGGCGATGCCGACGACGCGCGGGCGCGGGGCCGGGAAGCTGCCGCCTTCGCGCGCACGCATTTTTCCTGGGTGGCAGCCGCGGAGGTTGCCGCCGCGCGGCTGCAGGCCCTGGCTGAACAGAGCCCGGTCGGTGGGCGCGGGACACCTCTGAAGCAGGAAACTACGGTGAAGACTGCGCCGGTCAGCCAGCCGTCCCTTGTGCTGCCGCCGTGCGCGTTGTTGGGGAACTTGCGTCGGGCCCGCGAACTTTGGTTGCGACGTGACGCACGCGGGGCCTGGCAGGCCACGCTTCAGGCACTGGAGGAGCGGCCTTTCCACCCGGAAGCGTACCTGCTGATGGCGGAAATCGCGCGCGGGGTCGGCGCCGGGAAGGTCGCGCGGCGATGTGCCGAGCACGCTCGCCGAATCGCCCCCGGCTACAAACCGGCCCGGAAGTTTGCCGGGCAGTCCTTCTCGGGGGACCATAAACCCGAATGGATGGAGCTGCCCGAGCCCCTGCGCGCCGATCCTGTCAGGACGGAGCCGAGGTTGACCGTCTGCCTCATCACGCGGGACGAGGAACAGTTCCTGGGGCAGTGCCTCGAGTCGGTGCGCGGCCTCGCCCATCAAATCGTGGTGGTGGATACGGGATCGAAGGATCGCACGGTGGAGATCGCACGTGCCCATGGCGCCGAGGTGTATCATTTCTCCTGGTGCGATGATTTCAGTGCCGCGCGCAATGCCGCTCTCGAACACGCGCGCGGAGACTGGGTTCTGATGCTGGATGCCGACGAGGAGTTGACCGAGGAGGGGCGCGCTCGACTTCCCGAGGCCCTGCGCTGTCGGGAGGTGATCGCGTGGCGGTTGCCGTTGGTGGACGTGGGCCGCGAGGCCGAAGGACCGTCGTATGTGCCGCGCCTGTTCCGAAACGCACCGGGCCTGTTTTACGTGGGCCGGGTCCACGAACAGGTCTTCAGCAGCCTCGAGGTGCGGCGGGCGGAATGGGGCCTGGAAAACCGGCCGGGCGATGTGCGGTTGCGCCATCACGGTTATCGCCCCGACGTGGTGCGGGATCGGAACAAGATCGAGCGCAACCTGCGGCTGCTGGAGCAGGCGGTCCGGGAATTGCCGGAGGAACCGCATCTGTTGATGAACCTTGGACTGGAGCTGGCCCGGTCGGGTCGGGAAACAGAAGCCCTGCAGCGATACCGGGAGGCCTTCGAGGCGTTGGCACGCAAGCCCGCTGGCGAGGTGGTGCCGGAATTGCGGGAAACGCTTTTAACACAACTGGCTTCGCGTCTGTTCGCCGCCCGTCAGTACGGGGAGGTCATCGACGTGCTCACCTCGCCCCTGGCGAAGAATCACGGCGGGCTGACGGCCTCTTTGCATTTTTCGCTGGGCCTGGCGTATCTGGAACGGGGGCAGTTCCGTGAGGCTGCCGACCAGATGCGCCAGTGCCTGGCGAAGCGGGACCGGCCCGCCATGGCACCCGTGTTGCCCGAGATTCGCACGGCCGCTCCGCACCACTGCCTTGCCCTGGCCTTGTGGCGTTCAGGGGACAGGGCGGGGGCCGCAGAGGCGTTTGCAGCGGCACTGCAGGGCCCGGAGCCCCTGGGTCGTGTGCGGCTGGATTACGCCCGGTTCCTGGTGGAACAGCAGCGGCCTGTGGACGCGTTGCGCACGTTGACCGAGTGCGTGACACAGCAGCCGGACCTGGTGGAGGCATGGCGGCTGGGTGGGCAGATTGCACTGAGTCAGCCCGAGTTCCTCGAGTTCGCACAGGATTGGACGGGCG
>JAOADM010000064.1:0-13564 GCA_026417315.1 Limisphaera sp. | reverse complement strand
GATGTGTATAAGAGACAGGGATTGGACGGGCGAGGCCATGCGCTATCAGGGAGCAGATTTGGCGGTGCGCGTCCAGCGAGCCAGCGCGCTATTGTTGAGTGGAGAGGCGGGCGCAGCGCTCGACCTGTGGCAGGCCATTGAACAGGAATCCCCGCAACCAGAGGCCATTGCCGCACGATTGATCTGTACGCTGGTTTCGCAGGAAAAAGCCGACCCGTGGCAGGCTCAAGTGGAGGAGGCGGCGGTGAGCCGCGCCTTCTTGCAGTGGTATCAGCGCCTGGCACGTGTGGGCACCCGGCAGGTGCTCCTGGCGCTGCATGAAACGCTGGCCGTTTGGAGTGCAGTGCTGCCCACGGCCGGGCGGGTGCTGGAGGCGGCCGTCGCGGAAGCGCAAAAGGCTCAGCCCGTGGCGGCGAAGTAAGGCTATCAACCCTCGGTGCGCGGGTGCTTCCAGAAATGTGGACGCGCGGCGAGCCCGCGTGGGGTCCGTGTTGCCCTCGCGCTCCTTGTCCTTACATTGCTTCCCGAGAGCCGGGGCGCGCGCCGGGGCTTTCCCGTGTGAGATACTTGGCCACGGCCTCGGTGCGGGAGCGCACGCGCAGCTTTTCGTAAATCTTTCGGATGTGGTTGTGCACCGTGGCGTAACTGATGTTCAAGCTGCTGGCAATTTCCTTGTAAATGTAGCCCTTGGCCAACAGCTCGAGCACCTGCTGTTCGCGCGGGGTCAAGTTCGGCAAATCGGTCCCGGGTGGCGCTGGTTGCCGAAAGGATTGGACGACCTTGCGGGCGATGTGACTGGTCATGGGCGACCCCCCGGCGTGGACCTGTTGAATGGCCTCCAAAAGCTCCTCCCGTGTGGCTTGCTTGAGGAGGTACCCGCTTGCACCGGCGGTCAGCGCGCTCAGGACCGTGTCCGTGTCCTCGTAAACGGTCAGCATGATAAACTCGATGTCCGGATGGGCCGCTTTCAACCGTCGGACGCATTCAATGCCGCTCAGGCCCGGGAGGTGAATGTCCACCAGCACCACCCGGGGCCGCACGGCCGGCAACTGCTCCAGCGCCTGTTCGGCGGTGGCGTAATCGCCCACACACCGGCACGCTTTGAACCGGTTGATGGCCTGAACGAGCTTGGCTCGAACCCCGTCGTCGTCCTCCACAATCGCCACTGGAATGGTCGTGTCCATATCCTGTGCGAAGCCCAGCATGGCAGGGCAGGGGAGGGAGGGCCAGTCGCCAAAACGGGCCATCTCTGCCGACGGGGTGGGCCCTCGGCCGGGACTCCGGCGCCGTGGGGATCTCCCGCGACTCATGCTTCTGGTGAGGTCCCCACGCGCGGGCGCGGCGGACTCACCACGCGGAAAACCACGCGGGTGCCACGGCCCGGTTGGCTCTCGATGCGGCAACTGCCCCCGATCTCCGACAAACGCTGATCCATGTGGCGCAGGCCGTTGCCTTTCGCGGCCGACTCCGGGGAAAACCCGCGCCCGTTGTCCTCGATGGAAAGTTCGAAACAGGCCCCGTTCATCTGGAATCGGACCCACACCTCGGAGGCCCCGGCGTGTTTTACCACATTGTGCAGTGCCTCCTTGCACGCCAGGTAGAGATGATGCCGCGTCTCGGCCGACAGCGGCAGTGCCGGCACCTCCAGGGGTACGTCCCAACGGCAACGGATTCCTGCGCGATTCAGGTGGTCTTGCGCGAAGCGGTTCAGGTAGGTCAACAGACTTTCGAGGCTGTCGTGGCGCGGATTGATGGCCCAAACCACTTCGTCCATGGCACGGGTGAGCCGGCGTGCGCACGCGGCGATCTCCTCGGCCAGTCTTCGCGCGGCGGGTTGACTGCTGCTTTCTTCCCGCAACGTGTCGCTCAACAGGATGATCTCCGTCAACCCGCTGCCCAGGTCGTCATGGATGTCGCGGGCAATGCGTTGCCGCTCGAGGTCCATGGCCCGTTGCCACCGCAGATGCTCCATGCGCCGGCGCGACCGGTTCCGTTCCCAGCGCCAGACCCCGAGCGAAATCAGCCCCACCACGCTGAGCAGCCCGGCCAGTTGCACGGACCTTCGCTCCCACCACCGCGGCAGGATTGCGAGCAACAGCGAGGTGCGGGCCTCCACCCATTCGGTGTCCCCGGCACTGGCCCAGAGCCGGAAACGGTATTGCCCGGGCGGCAGGCGGTTGTAGAAGGCCGAACGCCGCGCCCCGGCTTCCACGGGTTGTCGATCCAACCCTTCGAGCTGGTAGCGATAGCGGATTCTCTCCGGCGCCACCAGATTCGGCGACGAGTACTGGAATTCATAGGACACTGCACCCGAGCGGATCTCCAGGCGATTGTCAGAACCCATCGGCAGCGGCATGCCGTCCACCCAAACCCCGTGAAGGACCGGAGGCCAGACGCGCGGCTGTTCCAGCGACGCCTCCGGATGGAAGCGCGCAATGGCAGCGCCGTTGGGAAAGCTCAAGATTCCATCCGACGTGACGTGCGCGCTCGGCTGGCCCAGCCCGGTGCACACCTTGTAGGCCAAGCCGTGCTGCGGCGTCAGCCGATGCAAGCGAAGTCGCCCTTCCGGGCCTGTCCCCGGGCTCAACAGCATGCTAGGGTTTACGGCGAAAATCCCGTTCTCGCTGCCGATCCAGAGCAGCGCTCCCTGTCGAAGCAGCGCAAGCTGGTGGTCGCTGGGCAGCCCCGCACTCGTTGTCCACGTCCGAACCACACCTCCCTCCACACAGCCCAACCCGTAGCCCAGCGTGACGAACCACAGGCGTCCCTCCTGGTCGAACGTCATGCTTCGAATTGCCCGCAGCGCGGGATGATCCGGAAAACCGGCCGGCTCAAAAACGTCCCCTTCCTGCCGGAAGAGTCCCTCGCCCGGAATCGCAGCCCAGATCCGGCCCAGGCCATCCTCGGCCAGCGCGCGGGCCGGCGTCAGCGGCAACCCGGACTCCGATCCGTAGGTGCGCGACAAGTCTCCGTCCAGACAGACCAGTCCTCCCTGTGCGCCGGCCCAGATCCGCCCGACGCGATCTTCCATCAGCGCGGTGATGCTCTGCGTCAACGCCGGCGGATGCGGCACCCGCTCGAACCGGTCGCCACTCGAGCGATACAACCCGCTGAACGTGCCCACCCACAACGTCCCATGCCGGTCCAGCAGCAACACCGGGACATAGCGACTGGTCAGGCCCTGCGCGGGCCCGATTTGCCTCCAGTGACCGGCCTCCCAAACGAACAAGCCGGCCCCGTCGGTGCCGCCCCAGATGCGGCCATGCTCGTCCGTGCAGGTGCTCAGGAACACGTGCGGACGAAACTCGGGTGGCAAATGGAGCGCGCGCACGGGCCGCGGCCGCACCTGAAACAGGCCCAGGGTGCGGGTGCCCACCCAGATCATCCCCTGATCGTCCTCGGTCAGACATTGCACCTGCAATTGCGCAGGCGAAAGCCCCGCCGAAGCCTCGATCCATCCCGTGCCAGCCTGATGAACGAAGACGCCTCCGCCCGCGGTGGCGCACCAGACCCGTCCCTGTCGATCCTCGTAGATCACCTGCGCGCGCGATCGGGTGGAATCCTGGGGCCATGGGTAGGGCGTCAGCGGCTCCGACCACGTGCCGTCGTGCCACCAGTACACGCGGGTTCCGCGGATTCCCAAGGGCCCTGTCGAGGAGGCCGCTACCCAGAGTCCCCCCGCGCGCGCGGAGGCAACCCATCGCACCGAGGAATTCGAATCATCGGGCAACGGGACGGGCGTCCACTCACGGTCTGTCCACCGCCCCAGCCGACCCGCACACACCACCCAGCACTGGCCCTGGGTGTCCAGGAGCACCTGCGAAACCGTGGTCGTTGGCAGACCGTGGTCAGGGCCGTATCCCTCCACATCGCCCTGCGGAGACACTCGCAGCAGACCGGCGCCGTCGGTCCCCAGCCACAAATGGCCTTCCCGGTCACTGCCCAAGCTCAGCACGCTGCGCCCCTGGGTGGCTCGCTCACCGCGCAAAGCAACCCGGACCCAGCCGCTGGGCTCGTGACGCAGCAACCGGCCGTCGGCCGTACCCGCCCAAAGCTGCCCGCCGGCATCCACGTGCAGCGACAATACCCGGCTGTCGCCCAGCGCCGGGGTGTTGGAGGCATGAAACCCCGTAAACTCCAATCCGTCGAACCGCACCAGTCCCGCCGGTGTCGCGATCCACAAAAAGCCATCGCTCGTGGTGGCCAGCGCATTGATCCGCGCGGAAGGGAGCCCGTGGTCCGCATCCCAGCTGCGCCACAGGAAACCGCCGTCCGGAGCCGGGTTTTGGGCCGGGAGCGAGGCAACGCCGAGCGCACCGACCGCAAGCAAGAGGAGGCCCCTGGCCCGGTGCGCGGGGCCGTTCCCCTCCTGCCGACTGGCGCTTGTCGGCCCGCCGTGTTTCATGTGCTGTTCCACCTTATGCACCCCGGCGCCACCTCACAAGAGCTGCGGCGGGTGGTACCCTTGCCTGCACAGGATGGGAAACCGCAGAATCCCTGTGGTTCTGCGTGCATGCGATCTTGCGAGCCCAGAGTCTTATCGACCCATCCCGGCGAAGGGGACGGGCGCCCGGGGTTGCGAACGCGGCAGGCCACATTTCATGGCGCAGCCTCCGGTCCGGTGATATCTTGGGCCCATCTTGTCGGGCCCGTGCATGCTTGCGGGATCCGGTTCGCAGGAGGCGGCACTAGGGCCGCGAGGGCAGGGTGGGGGCGATAACCGCCGGAGTGGATCGGTATATACATGAGACCCCGGATTCTGGTGGTGGGCAGTTCCAACACGGATTTGATCGTGCGGGTGCCGCGCATTCCGGCACCCGGCGAGACCGTGTTGGGCGGCGAGTTTGTTTCGGCCGGGGGCGGCAAGGGCGCCAACCAGGCGGTCAGCGCTGCGCGGGCCGGCGCCGAGGTCACCTTGGTGGCCCGCGTCGGCGATGACACGTTTGGTCAGATGGCCCTGGAAGGCTTCCGCAAGGATGGCATTGCCGTGGATTACGTGGTGACGGACCGCCAGCAGCGATCCGGAGTGGCCTTGATTTTGGTTGGACCGGCCGGGCAGAACACCATCGCCGTTGCTCCCGGGGCCAACAGCCGGCTCTCCGCGGCCGACGTGCAGCGGGCCAGCGAGGCATTCGGGGCCGCGCAAATGGTGCTGGTGCAACTGGAGGTCCCCTTGAGTGCCGTGCAACGGGCGGTGGAACTGGCCGCATTCCATCACGTGCCGGTCATCCTCAATCCCGCACCGGCCCAGCCCCTGCCCGGTGAGCTGCTCCGGCATGTTTCCATTCTCACCCCGAACGCACGCGAAGCCACGGCCCTGACCGGAATCGAGGTCACCAACCCGGAATCCGCCGCCCGCGCGGCGGCGCGCCTGCGCCAGCGCGGGGTTCCCACTGTGATCGTGACCCTGGGAGAACAGGGGGCGCACGTGGAGGTGTCCCGACTGCATGTTCACGTGCCCGCGTTTCCCGTGGAGCCGGTGGACACGACTGCCGCCGGCGACGTCTTCAACGGTGTGCTGGCGGTGGCCCTGGCCGAGGGCAAGCCGCTACTCGAGGCCGTCCGATTTGCCAGTGCGGCCGCGGCCATATCTGTGACACGGTGGGGGGCGCAGCCTTCCGCGCCCACCCGGGCGGAAATCGAGCAGTTCCTGAAGCAGCACAGCTGAGCCGGAGAGCGGCGGGCGCGGCTCAAGCTTCAATCCGCGGCTGGCTGTCTCCCTTTCAGGGGGGATCCGCGTGGGGCGCAGGCGCAGCCGACGAGCCGGCGGTCAGTTCGACCCCGTTCCGCCGCAGAAGCCAGGCATGCCACAGCGTGGGTACGTTGGCCTGCCATCGGGGCAGAACCAGGGTAATGGCAACTTCTTCCAAGGCAGACAGCAACACAAACGGCGTCAAGGCCCGCAACACCCAGCCCGGCCCTCCTGCGAAGAACACCAAGACCGCGGCGCCGGCCAGCCAGCTCAGCGCCTTGGCGCCCCAGGTGTGATAAGCGATAAGGCGCCGGAACTTCCACCAGCCCACAAGCACGGAAGCCACGTAGCCCCCCAGACCTGCGGCCAGCCAGGGCAGCTCCGCCATCAGTGCCGCCGGACGCAGCCACCAGCCACAAAGCGGCAGCACCAGCCATGTCGTCAAGTCGGCCCAACTGTCCAGCCGCGCGCCCAGCTCGGTGAGCTGATTCATTCGACGGGCCAAATACCCGTCCAGCGCGTCCGTACCCAGCGACCCGACCAGCACCCAAAAAAACGCGGCTCCTTTGCCCACCCACGCCAGCCCAAGCAACACCGGCACCAGGAACAGCCGCATCAAACTCAGAAGATTCGGCAACGTCCACATCGTTGAATCCTCGGTCGCAGGGTGCACGGCTCAGGTGATCACCGGACCGGCCCGCAGACGCCGCAACGTTTCGTCAAAATCGTGCGGCCAGGGGGCCTCCCAGGTCATGGGTTCCCCGGTCGCCGGATGGACCACGGTCAGCTGCGTGGCGTGCAGCATCTGTCGGGGCGGATCGAACCCATATCGTTCCGCCAACCGACGGTTCGCCCGGCGCCCGTACACCAAATCTCCCACCAAGGGGTGGCCCATGTATTGGAAATGAACCCGAACTTGATGGGTTCGGCCCGTGTGAAGACGCGCCTCGACCAGCGTCGCATCCGGAAGCCGCTCCAACACGCGATAGTCCGTGAGTGCCTCCCGGCCCCGCTCCTCACAAACCGCCATGCACTTCCGGTGGGAGGGATGTCGTGCAATGGCCGCGCGAATGGATCCCTGATCGTGCAATACCGTGCCGCAAACCAGCGCATGATACACCTTGGCCACTTGACGCGCCGCAAACTGTCGCGCCAGTCCCAGATGCGCGGTATCGGTCTTGGCCACCACCATCACTCCGCTCGTGTCTTTGTCGAGTCGATGCACGATCCCCGGCCGGCTGACCCCGCCGATCCCGCTCAAGCGCCCGGCGCAATGATGGAGCAGCGCGTTGACCAGCGTTTGACTTTCGTGCCCCGCCGCCGGATGCACCACCAGGCCCGGCGGCTTGTTCACCACCACCAAATGGTCGTCCTCGTACAACACCTCCAACGGAATCGGCTCGGGCCGCACCGCCGCGGGGCGGGCCTCCGGCCACTCCACCTCCACAGTCTCCCCCGCGCGCGGCGTGTGGGTGGGTTTGATGCGCCGGCCGTCGACCCGAATGAAGCCCTCCTCGATCAGGCGCTGGATGGCCATGCGCGACATGGCCGGATAACGACGGCGCAAAAACACGTCCATCCGCTCGCCGGGAGCCGACTGCTCAATGACAAACCGCTCGAGGTTTGGCATGGGACCCGTCACAAAAGGCACGCTTCGTGCCGGACGGCCGGAACCAACATGGCGCGGGACAACAGCGCGTCCAGATCCTCGAATGTGCAGCAGCCCATGTTCCCTTCAACCCGGAGTCAGCGGGCTGAGAGCCGTCGGACTGCCGGCGTATTGTCTCACCCCGGCAGTCCATCGCGGCAACCTCATGAACCCGGAGGCCCCTTCATGTCCGGGGCCTGCGGATCCGAGGCGGCCCGAGGCGCCGCCGGCACGGCCGTCTTCACCCGTGCACCCGCACGCCAACTCAACCAAAAGACAACCGCCACCCCCACGCAGATGGCACTGTCGGCCACGTTAAAGGCGGGAAATCCCCACTCGCTGCCGTCCGCCCGCACCACGTGGAAATACAGAAAGTCCACCACGTGCCCGATGCGCACCCGATCCGTCAAATTCCCCGCTATCCCGCCCAGCACCGCGCCAAACGCCACCTGGCCCAGAGTACTCTCCAGTTCGAAATGATGCCGGTACAACCAGAGCACCACCAAAGCAAGCACCGCCACCAAGGCCAGCAGATCGTTATTCCCACGAAAGAGGCTCCAAGCCGCGCCGGTGTTCCCCCAATGCACCACCTTGAAAAAGCCTTCGATCACCACTCGTTCCTGAGCGTAGTGCAGCCAGCTCAGCACCATGGCCTTTGTCGCCTGGTCCAGCAAATACAGACCCAGCGCCACCAACCAGATGCGCCGAACCGGCGGGCTCCATATCCTCTTCAACCAAGCCATGGCCCTACTCGACAAGGGGGACAACCTGTCCGCTCTGCATCCGAACCCGCTGGCCGTGTCCGACGTTGCGCCGGTGCGGATCTGCAGATGGCACGTTCCTCGACCCCGCTTGCCTGCCCGAATCTAGCTGCAAAAGGCGCTACCCGACAATCCTTTCCGCTGCTTCCGCTGGGCCACGCATCGCGCCCACGGGGATTGGGCGCGGCCAGGGTTCGTGTTCCTGTCGCCGCCCTGCTTCTCATCCCTCCAACAGCGTGGCCGGTGCCACGGGCCTCGCCGTCCCTCTCGCCATCGGGGCTGTCCAAATCCGGTACCACTGCGGGAGCTGCGGATCTGATCCCGCCTCACCGGGCAGCCACGATGGACAGACGGTCGTCTGGCCGGGGGTGGCGTCCAAATGGCAACCCGGTGCCCACTCCAAGGCGAGCCCGGGCGCTCCGATCACCTGCATGGTCCGCCTGCCAGCCGCCCGCGCAGTACCGGCCCCTCTCAATGCAGTAGCGGCTCCGACCGGCCCTGATCCGGAGGCTCGCGGCCCGGCTTCCCTCTTGCGGCCGAACCACGGTCGGCGTGCCCTCGGGCGCCTGCACCGGGACGGAGCACCGCACCCCGCGCTCAGGCGCGCTCGATGTACTTGCCCGTGCGGGTATCGACCCGGATTTTTTCGCCCGCCTTGATGAACAGCGGCACTTGGAGGCTCAACCCCGTCTCGAGCACCGCCGGCTTCATCACGTTGTTGGCCGAGTCGCCGCGCACCCCCTCCGGAGCCTCGCTGACCGTCAAAACCACCGAGGGCGGCAACTCCACCATGACCGCCTTGTCCTCCACAAACGTCACGGTCACGCTGCCGTTTTCCACCAAGTAGTACTTGGCCTCGCCGACCAACTCGGGCGGAAGGGTTACGGTCTCGAACGTCTCCGGGTCCGTGAAGACGTAGTCCTCGCCGTCCTTGTAACTGAACTCCATCCGACGGCTGATGAGCGGGACGGTTTCCACCCGCTCCGTGGAGCCGAAGCGCACATCGGAGGATTTGCCCGTCCGAATGCTGCGCAGCGTGGCCTGGACGAAGGCGCGCAGGTTGCCCGGCGTCCGATGCTGCACATCCAGGACCACACAAATGTCACCGTTGTAATCGATCGCCATCCCGCGGCGAAGATCGTTCGCTGCAATAGCCATAAATGATGCTTCTGATACCTTGCCTTCCCGCGCCTGCTCCAGGCGGGACCGCATAGGATACACTGCGAAAGGTGAAAAGCAAGCCCCCCAACAGGGGGCCTCACAGCAAAGGGCCCCTTTCCGCTTTTGAGTCCCGGATTCGTGAATCCCAAGTAAACGGCATTTTCCTTCGGCTTTCTCCTGCCACAGAAACCCGAAATGCTCCTGAGCTCTTCAGGGGTGTCCCAAACCGGAACCGCGCGGGACACGGCTCTGCAGCGCCGGACCCTGCCCCTGCGAACAGTGCGGGCGACGATCGCCCAAAACCCTCGCCGCAAATGCATGCCTACCCATCCCGTCAAGGGTCGGAAAGGTTCTGCGTCTTCGGTGCGGCCCGGGTCCGACCCAACGGGGCGGGAATCTGCCAGCCCGGGGCAACGCCCTGGTCACGGGATTCTGCACAATCCCGCTGTGAGTCGGCGGCAATTTCATAGAGCACCCATGGACCGGGCGATAGGGGACTCGGGCTGCGCTCTTCGAGAACGAGGCCGGTCCGGACTAGGAAGCGCCGGGAGCGTTGCCTTGGGCTGGCGAGGGAAAAGGGCCCGCGGGAACCTGAAGCCGCCCGTGCAGCTCGTGGGCGGCGGAGGAGGCATTTCCGTTTTTGAACCCCGGATTAAGGATACGGAGGGAGTACCTTCTGGCCTCGGCTTTCCATCGCCGACCCCATGAATCCCGCGGAGCTTTCTGGGCATGTCCGCAGACAAGAATGCGCCGACCAATGAAAAGGCGCACCTCCAGTTTCGCTTTCAAAAGAACGCAGAAGCGTGGGGCCGATTCGCTTGCCTGCAGATCCGTTGGGACCAGTCAACTGTTCGATGCCGACCCGGCCGCGGGTTGTGCACCCCCAGGGGCCCGGCCGAACCCCGCAAGGGCCGCAGACAAGGGCGACACAAACGGGCGCGTAACTCGGAGAATCCGCGAGGGCCCGGTCATTCAACTCGCTGATTTTTGGCAGACGAAGTCGCGCAGGGGAATTGCACAACCATTTGCGGGCGAAATCGTTGGCACGTGCCGGCGCGGTGATTCAGACGTGGCTTGGGACGTGGCCTTTTGACCGATTCGCACGGCCGAGTTTCTGGTTGGGCAGAGGTACCTTGGGCGAGTACCCAGTCGCAAGGCGCGCGGCACTTGGACCCCACAGTCCGACAGGTCCGTGCGGCGTGAACATTTCAGAAACTCGCCGTGTCTTCGGTGGGGGCAAGATTTACAAAGTCACAAAAGTGCACGAGCACTCCGGGGTGGTTCGCCGGGAGCGGGCCGCGTAACGAAGTCCGGTTCCTCCGGTCCGGACTCACGCCGCTCTGATCCAAGTGGCCCCGGCACAGGTGAACACTTTCGTCGCGGTCCCGGTTTGGGTCATTTCGAGGCTCGCGGAGGCTGTTTTTCGGGCCCCGAGAGGCTCTGCCGGGGGCGGCGTTTCTTACGTTCTTTTGCCCTTTCGAGCAAGTCGGCTTTCGAATCCCCACATGGCAGGCCCGGGCGTTTGACAGAAGGGGCACCCGTGCAGGATATTCTACTCTGCGTAACCCGATTCAACCCGACAGCGTTCCAACCGTGAGCAGCCTATGAAAGTTCAACGTGCAGACGTGTGGGCAGCAGAGATCGAAGACAAACCAGGTGCGCTGGCGGCAAAATTGCAGGCGCTTGCCGCTGCTGGTTGTAACTTGGAGTTCGTCCTCGCAAGGCGTCAGCCGGACAAGCCCGGGACGGGTGTGGTGTTCGTGACCCCCATCAAAGGGCCCAAGCGAGTCCGCGCCGCGGAAGCTGCCGGCTTCAAGAAAGCCGACAGCCTGCATGCCTTGCGTTTGGAGGGTGCGGACAAACCCGGACAAGGTGCACGGATCACCCAGACCCTGGCCGATCAAGGATTGAACCTGCGCGGCTTCTCGGGCGCGGCGATCGGCCGGAAGTTTGTTTGCCACCTCGCGTTCGACACGGACGAAGACGCCGCCAAGGCCCTGAAGGCCCTGAAGAGCCTCCGGGGCTGAATCGGCCTCGACGGGCGGATTTGGAGGCCCGGGATTCCCGGGCAGGCGGTTCCCATTCTCCGGCACCGGCCTCGGGGAAGGGGGAGGGCCCCGCTTTCGTGCCCGGCGGGTGTACGTTCCAACCTTGGTTTTTGCCGAGTTACGGCCCGCGGTTCCTCCCCTGAAATGAGCGCAGACGTTGAGACACTCAGTTGGCCCCGTTTGTCTGAGGGATCCTGGTCGTGAAGGCATGCGCGCTCCATCCTCGCAAGGCCATGGGGGGCGGCCGTGGCTAGCCAAGGGGTGGGCTCGAATTTGGGTCACAACCCGTCGCAATGCGGCTGCTGGCCCCGCATATTTCTCCCGAACTTGTCGAGAAAGTCGTTGTGCCGAGAAAAGGCACGCAGGTTTCCTCGAAACTTCGAGCGAAGGGTTTCCACCAAAACAAGGCATCTCCCACGACCCGTCAATCGCCTTCGAGACAAAGCCGGGAAGGCCATCGGTTTGCCTGTCCCATCCGGTTGGCTGCACACGCGCCACCGAGCGCCTTGTGCGGGTCATTGCGCCCGAGACCACCGCGGATGGATGGATGGATGGGCCATGCGTTTGCGCCCCTCGGTGGCCCATCGCAGCCGACTCGCAGGAGTCCGCCCGAGGCTGGTTGGGAGCCACGTACGGTCGGACCGTTCCCGGCCACGAGGCACGGCCTTCAAAGTCGTGCGTCCGAAGCCGGGGAGCAATCAGCCCCGCTGCTGGGATCTCTGCGGCCAGGATTCAACGCTCCTCGTCAGCGTTTCTCCGTGTTGGCAGGCGGGTCCGCCGGGGTGTCACGCGGATCCGGTGGCAAGACGAACTCGGAGACCTCCGCGTATTCTGTTTCTGCCACCCGCCAGGTTACGCGCAGACGCCAGAGTCCCGGCGCCAGGTCTTGCAACGAGATGGTCTGGCCTCCGGAGGCGTCGCATTCCAACGGGTATTTCTGATCCTGCGCTGCAGCCGAGGGTCGATAGAGCTGCAACCGGCCGCGGGCGGAAAGATGCCCCGGCGGCAACTGCAGTCGCAGAAGTCGAGCGGCGGGGTCGACACTCACCTGCAACCGATGGGGCAGCTCGGCGGCCCGACGCCGCCGCGCCAGTTCCTCGTCGAGCCCGGACTCGGCCTCGTAATAATCCTGCCGTACCAGATCCAGATTTGCCCGGCGACTTACCCAGATCAGCGTGAGGGTGCCGGCCAGAAAGAGGCCGAACGCCAGGGTCAAGCCCAAGGGCCAATGTGAGCCTGCAGCGCGTGGAGTTTGGGGGAGCATGTCAGGGATGCGACTGGGATGAGGGACCGAGGAAGGCGGTTCGAACCGTGCTCACCCGCTTTCCTTCCTGGTAAACGCCGATTCGCACCGACAAAGAGCTGGAGACGATTTGTTCCGGCTCCAGTTCCACCAAGACCGAGGTTTGCAGCAGATCGGCCGCCGGAACCTGCAAAGGGGCTCCGAAAACCGTCAACCGTCCGGCGGGTTCTTCCAGGCGCAGTTCCACCGGCATTGGTGCGGAGGTCTTGTTGAGGATTTTCAACTGGTAAAGATTGCTGATCCGACCCTCCGGCGTTCGCTGGAAAAGGCTTCCGGGGGCACGCAAGAGAGTGACATCCACGGGGGAGCGGGTGGCCAGAATCGCTCCCAGGGCGCAGAGCAACGCCAGGAGCACGGCACTGTAGAGGAGCATGCGCGGCGTGAGCCGGAGTCGTTCGCCCCGCTCGATGCCGTTCAGCGAAGCGTAGCGGATCAAGCCGCGGGGGCGCCCGATTCGGTCCATCACCGCATCGCAGGCATCCATGCACGCCGTGCAATGCACACATTCCATTTGGGTCCCGTTCCGGATGTCCACCCCGGTGGGGCAGACCTCGACGCACCGGCGGCAGTCGATGCAGTCACCCAACCCGGCGGCCGCCCGCTCTGCCGGAGTCTGGTCGCGGCGCCAGCGGCCGCGTCGCTCGCCCCTCTTGTAGTCGTAGGCCACCACCAGGGAGTGCTCGTCGAGCAAGACCGACTGAAACCGTCCATACGGACATATGAAGGTGCAGGCCTGCTCCCGAAACCGCGCAAACACACCGTAAAAGACCAGTGTGAACAGCAGCATGAAGCCCAGGCCGGTGGTGTGTCGCCGCGGGTCATCGGTGACCAAAGCCCACCAAGCCCGGCCCCCCAGGATGTACGCGAGAAACAGATTCCCAATGACAAACGAGAGCACCAGGAAAATGGCGTGCTTGGTCAGTTTTTTGGCGGCCTTGCGCGCCGTCCAGG
>JAOADM010000063.1 GCA_026417315.1 Limisphaera sp. | reverse complement strand
CCGTTCCCGCGCCGCCCCATGGGCCTTCATCACCGTGCCCCGGAAGCCCAACAAGGGCGCGCCCCCGTACGCCTCCGGATCGAGGCGCCGTCGCATCGACCGAAACGCGTTGCTGGCCAGCAGAGCCCCCAGCCGGCGCTTGAAGTTGCGGTTCAGTTCCCGCTTCAACATGCCAAACATCGCCAGCGCCAGACTTTCGCAGGTCTTCAGAATCACGTTGCCCACGAACCCGTCGCACACCACCACGTCCACACGGTCCGCGAACAAATCGTGACCTTCGATGTTCCCCACGAAGTTCAAATCCGTCTGCTTCAGCAACCGGAACGCCTCCTGGGTCAACTCGTTGCCCTTGCCGTCTTCCCGGCCGATGTTCATCAACCCGACGCGCGGCCGGGCCACCTGCAGCACTTCCCGGGCATAGACACTGCCCATGACCGCATACTGCACCAGGTGCATGGGCTTGCATTCGATGTTTGCGCCCGCGTCCAGAAGCACAAAGGCCCGTTCCGGGGTGGGGATCACCGTGGCGATGGCGCCCCGATCCACGCCGGGCAACCGACCCAGCTTGAGCGTGGCCGCGGCGAAAATGCCCCCGGTGTTGCCACGGGAAACCACGGCGTCGGCCTCCCCTCGCGCCACTAGTTCCATCGCCCGGGCGATCGAACAGTCGGGCTTGCGGCGCAGCGCCTGCACGGGCTTGTCTTCCATCGTCAGCACTTCGCTCGCATGGACAATTTGAATGCAGTCCGCGCGCAAGCCCGCGTGCCGCAACGCCGCTTCGATGGCGTCCTGCTGCCCCACCAGGTAAACGACGGCGGGCCGCAACCCCGACCGCAGGGCCTGCTGCAGGCCGCCCACCACCACTTCGGGGCCGTGGTCGCCCCCCATCACGTCCACCGCAATCCGCATAAAGCGACGGCGGCGGTAGCACCCGTTGCACCGCCGCCCGACAGACTCGATCCGCGCCCGTTCAGTCGCCGACCGTCGTCGTGAAGATTTGACGGCCCTTGTAATACCCGCAGGCCGGGCACACCCGGTGCGGGCGCGCCGGCTCTCCACATTGCGGGCAGGGGCTCAACTGCGGCAACCGCAGGACGCTGTTGTAGGCCCGGCGCATCCGCTGCCGGCTTCGCGATGGCTTCCTCTTCGGTACACCCATAAATCGTCCTTCACTCGAATTTCAGTTCATCCAGTTTTGACCAGACAGACGGCGACGCCAACCCGTCCAGGGATTGAGGGAAGCGAGCCCTGCCCGGTTCCGAATGCAGCAAGCCGGGGCATCCCGGCTCGCACAACGGATGGAGCGGAAACGCGAGCAAAATATCCTCGCGCACAAAGGGCGTCAAGTCCACCAGGTCGCCCTCCGGCATCACCCGCTCCGGTCCCGTCAGCGGAATCACGCACTGCCAGTCCTTCAGTCGCACCCAATGGACCACCGGTCGCAAACAGCGTACACACGTGCAATGGAGTTCCAGCTCCAGAGAGCCACGGACCACCAGCTCATCCGAGACCCGGCTCACTTCCAACTCGTACAGCAACGGACCTCCCAGCCGGATCATTTCGTCCCGCGTGTCGATGTCCAGGGCCTCCACGGCCAGCTGGCCCTCCAGCCGCACCTCGCGACGCACCAAGTGCTCCAGATTTACCTGCAGGGCTTTCATGGGTTGGTCCTCCGCGACCCTTCCTTCAATTTTCGCGCCAGGGCGCGACGCACCACGGGCGGCACAAATGCCCGCACGTCTCCCCCCAGCGCGGCAATCTCCTTCACCAGACGGGAGCTCAAAAACGTGTAGCTCTCGTTCGGCATCATGAAAATCGTCTCGAACGACTCGTTCAACTTCCGGTTCATCAGTGCCAGCTGGAACTCGAACTCGAAATCGGACACCGCCCGCAACCCGCGCACCACCGCCCGGGCCCCGCGGCGCTTGACATAGTCGGCCAGCAGGCCCGTGAACGTGTCCACCTCCGCATTGGGAATGTGGGCAATCGCCTGCCGCACCAGCTCCACCCGTTCTTCAATGGTAAACAGCGGGTGCTTGCCGTCATTGCGGGCCACCGCCACCACCACCCGGTCGAACAGCCGTGCCGCACGCTCGGCCACATCCACGTGACCATACGTGATGGGATCGAAGCTGCCGGCGTAAATCACCAGTCGCATGCAGGCCAATCTAGCACGCGGTCGCCCCCGGACCAAACCCGGCCGAGGGTCGACCCGCTTGTTTGCCGCGCTCCCTCCAAACCCGGCGACGCGTCCCCGTGGAACTCAGGACGCCGGCACTTCCTCCTTCAGCAACGCCAGGAAATGCTTCATCGCCGGCGACAGTACCTTGTTCTTCTTGAGCACCGCGGCCATGGGCCGCTCGATCTTGCCGTCTTCCAGTGTCACCGCCACCAGCGTCCGATTCGTCACCTCCTGGGTAACCGTGCTCTGCGGAACAATGGAGACGCCCGCCCCGATTTCCACCGCCCGCTTCACCGTCTCGATGTTGTCGAACTCCATCACGTACTGCACCGTCACCCCGTGTTCTCGCATCACACGATCCAACGCCTTCCGCGTCGGAATGTCCGGCCGGAAGCCCACGAACTTCTCGCCGTTCAGGGCCTTGAGCTTCACATTTCGCACCTTCGCCAGCGGATGCTCGGGATGACAGATCACCACCATCGGCGTCTTGCGCAACGGGATGATCTCCAGCTTGCTGTCCTTGGTCGGATACGCCACGAGCCCCATGTCCACCACGTTCCCCAACACGTCCTCGTAAACCTGGTCGGCATGCCGGTATTCCACCTGCACCGTCACCGTCGGATAGGTCTTCATGAACTGCTTGATGTACGGCGGCAGGTCGTGCAGGCCGATACTGTAGATCGTGGAGACGCGCACCGTGCCGGAAATGATGTCCTTCAATTCCTGGAGCCGGTGATGCAGGGCCTCGTAAGTGGCGATGATCTGCTTGCTGTACTCGTACAGGACCTCTCCCTCCCGCGTCAGCCGGAACTTTTTCTTGCTTCGCTCGATCAACAGAGATTTGAACTGGCGTTCCAGAGAGCTGATTTGCTGACTCACCGCGGACTGCGTCACCCCGTTGATTTGTGCAGCCTTGGTGAAGCTCTGGGTTTCCGCCAGATCACAAAAGACTTTCAAACTTTCGATTTGCATAAGCGCAGTAAAAGCTAATCCAGCGAATGAGTCAATCGTCCTCGGGGCGAGGGCCTTGCCCTGGCGCGCTTCGGTTTTGGAGCCCCGGGTTAACGAATCCCAACCAACGGCCCTTCTCCCCCACCCTTCCGGTGCCGATGGCGACCGAAATTGGGGCCGAGCCTTTGGAGGTGTTCGAAGCGCCGCAATGCCCCGGACACCGGACCTGCAGCACCGGAGCCCTCCCCGGGGCAATACTGCAAGTGAGAATTCCCCACAGCAGCCCATGCCCATTCATTCCCACCGAACCCATGAAGGGCCGGAAAGGCTTCCCGCGTTCAACACGCCGTGGGTCCGCCCCACCGGGGCGAGAGTTTCGCCAGCCCGGGGCAACGCCCCGGGTGGCCGGATCCGAGAATTCACCCCGCCCTGAAGAACCGGAATTCCGTGTGGCACCCCGGGCCCTCGCGTTGGGGGCATCGGCTGAAGCCCTCTTGGGCGCAGTGAGAACTGGAGACGGAGTTCCTGGGCTGCTGCGCCGAGCTGACGGATTGCAGAAGCCTCGGCACGTGGATCAGCCGGCGCAATCGGGGGCCAGCAATGGCCGCATCCGGTCGTGAGCACCGGATTCCGCCATCCCAATGAGATGCAGTTTCGCATCCGCTTTCCTGTCCCGGTGACACCCGGATCCCGCCACGCTTTCCCGGATGTTGAACACACGAACCGCACCGAACTCTTCGTGGACGGCCGCACACGTGCCCTCCCGGCCCTTGAAGATCTCTTCGAAACGGCCGAGGAAGCCGCCGCAAGGATGTACACGCGACGGACCTTCAGCTGGCCGGGCTCCCGAGCCTGCCCGTGTTGTCGGTACTGCGTTTGTTCGTTCCCGCCGGGTCGCGTTACCACGCTTCCGCTCGCTGTACCGCTTGCAGGGCCTTTTTGTAAAGGCCCCACAGCTCTGCCACGCCCGGCCAGCGCCGCAGCGGCCGGCCGTCCCACTCCGTCACCTCGACGATGCCCCGCGTGCTCAAGGTCACAAACACCCCGTCGGCCTCCCAAACCTCTTCCGCCGGGGCCGTCGCCTCCACCACTTCCCAACCCCGAGCCCGTGCCTCTGCCATGACCCATCCACGAGTCACCCCCGGCAATGCCCCCTGCTCGGGTCCCGGAGTGACCAGCCGGTCCGATTTCACCCAAAACACGTTACAGCTACTGCCCTCGATCACGCACCCGTGGGAATCCAAGAGAATTGCCTCATCCAGACCTGCCGCGTCGGCCTCGGCGCGCGCCAGCACCTGCAGCAGGCGATTGCAGGTCTTGAACCGGCTCAAGGGATCGGCGCCCGCCAACCGCACCCGGCTGGTGCAAACTCTCCAAGTCGCGCGCGCTTCCGCCCCGGGCGGGATCGGGTGCACCGTCATGACCAGTGTAGGGGGGCCCGCACCGCGCGGCGAATATCCCCGCGGACCCGGGCCGCGGCTCAACGTCAACCGAAGCACGCCCTCCCCGATTTGGTTGGCTTCCACCAGTGCCAAGATTCCCGCCCGCAGCGACCCCTCGGAAACCGGAATCTGGATCCCGAGAAAACTGGCGCCAGCCTGCCACCGGGCCCAATGTTCTTTCCACAAAAACGGGCGACCACCGGTCAATCGCACAGTCTCGAAGACGCCGTCCCCAAACAAAAAACCACGATCCATGACGGAGACGCACGCCTGCTCGGCAGGCACGATCCGCCCGTTCCAATAGACCATCATCATCCCTGCCCTGACGAATCCACCTCCGCCAATTCCGTGCGTGCGCCGGGTTTGCCCCATCCCAACGCGGCCAAAAATCCCCCGGCCTTGGCCAGCGTCTCACGGTATTCAGATTCAGGGTCCGAATCGGCGACAATGCCGGCTCCCACGGGAAAGTGGACCCACCCCTCCAGACAACAGGCGGTTCGAATGATCATGCTCAATCGGCTTTCGCGGTTGAAGCCCAAGAACCCGAGGGCTCCGGTGAAAAAGTGCCGCGCCACAGGTTCCACCTCCTCGATAATTTGCATGGCCCGGACCTTGGGGGCTCCGGTAACGCTCCCCCCCGGAAACGTGGCCGCCAGCGCCTCCAGATGCGAAACGCCCGGACGCAAGCGGCCCTCCACCGTCGAAACCAGATGATGCACCTGGGGGTACGATTCCAATCGGGCCAGTTCCGGAACGTGAACACTCCCGAATTCGCAAATCCGTCCCAGATCGTTTCGCAACAGATCGGTGATCATGACCAACTCGGCATTCTCTTTCGGGCTGGCCTGGAGCTCCAGCGCCAGTTGCGCATCCTCCTCCGGCGCGGCCCCTCGCGGGCGCGTGCCTTTGATGGGGCGGGTGAGGATCTGTGAGGCGCTCATTTGGAGAAAGAGTTCCGGGGAAGCAGACACCAGCTGGAACGGTCCGCCGTTCAGATATGCCGCATAAGGGGCCGGAGACACTTCCCACAATCGACGGAACATCTCCCAGGCCGCAATGGGGCTCCTCACCATCAACCGCTGCGAGAGGTTCACCTGATAAATGTGGCCCTGGCGGATGTACTCCTGAACACGTTCCACCGCCCGCAGGAATGCCTCGCGGCTCAGAGTCGAGCCGACCCCCGACAGCAACGGCGCCGCCTCGGTCCCCCTCTCGGGTAGATCGGCAAGCGCATCACCCTCCACTTCCGCCAGGCGCCGCTCCCACGCATCCGCACGTTCCAGGGCCCGCCGTTTCAACCGCGATCCGTCAGGACACAGGCCGGCCGAAAGAATCCAGCCCCGGCCCAGGCAATGATCCCACACCACGACAGAATCGTAAAAACCCACCCAGCCGTCCGGCACCTCCAGGTCCCGGCGGGCACGCGGCGCCACCGCAGGTTCCACAAAGCGATTCAACTCATAGCCCCAAAACCCAAACAGCCCGCCCAGGGGAAAGGGCAGATCGGGCTCATCCAGCAGCTCGAAGCGATCCCACACTGCCTGTAACACGCGCCATGGATTCCCGTAATCCACCCAGACGCGCTCGGGTCCGGCCCCGCCTCGTTGGCTTTGCCACTCGAGCCGCGACCCCTGAATCGTCAGCGTCAGAAACGGGTCGGCGACCAGATAGGAGTAGCGGGAGCCCTGCGCGTCCGGCCAGCCGCCCTTCAAAAACACGACCCCCGGCTCCGCCGCCAGCCGACGCGCCAGCTCTTCCAGCCCCAGTTGGCCGCGCCATTCACGCACCACCAGTTGCATGCAGGCAATCTGCCGAGAGGAACGCGGTTACGCAAACGCCTTGGGCACGGATTCCGGCGGGCCCACCCGGCGCTCATAATCCAGGATCGCCTCGACCGCCTCCTCCACCTTGTCGGTCACCAGGTACAAATTCAAATCCTCCCGGTCGATGAATCCCCGATCCAGCATCTGATGCCGCATCCAGTCCAGCAGCCCGCGCCAGAAGGTCTTGCCGAACAGAATCAATGGAAACCGCGGAATCCTCTGGGTCTGGACCAGGGTAGACACCTCGGCGAACTCGTCCAAAGTCCCGTATCCCCCCGGCATAAAGACGAACCCACAGCTGTATTTCACAAAACACACCTTGCGGGCAAAGAAGTAATGAAAATGCAGCGGGATGTTGGTGTAGCGGTTCCCCTTCTGTTCGTTGGGCAGCTCGATGTTCAGTCCCACCGACTTTCCCCCCGCCATCGCAGCCCCTTTGTTGGCGGCCTCCATGATCCCCGGCCCCCCGCCGGTGATCACCGCAAACCCGCGCCGGGCCAGTTCCCGCCCCAGAGTGACCGCCGAATGATAGTACGGGTCCGTGCGCTTCATGCGGGCGGAGCCAAACACTGTCACCGCCGGTCCCACCCGGGACATCACCTCGAACGAATCCACAAACTCGGCCATGATCCGGAAAATGCGCCACGGATCCTCCTTGATGAAATGCTGCGCCTGATTGTTCATGGCCGGCAGGGTAGCTACGCCGCTCCCGGACGCAACCCTCGGGCCCTGCCCCCTAGCGATTCCGAGGAAGCCCTCGTCCCTCGAGAGCCCACCGAGCCTTCGAACCTACCTTGCGCCATCAACCTTCTTCCCGTCCCCCGCGCCGCAATCCGGGGACGGCAGCGGCCAGGCGATCCGCCATACGGCTCAACGGCAGTGACTGCAACCAAACCCGACCGGGTCCGCGAAGCACGGCAAAAAACAATCCCTCCCCTCCGAACAGCGCCGACTTGATCCCGCCCGCGAACTGAATGTCGAACTCCACCGTGGGCTGAAACGCCACTACACAACCGGTATCGATCCGCAAGCTTTCCCCTGCATTCAGCGACCGCTCCGCCAGGCTGCCCCCGGCGTGCAAAAACACCCAGCCGTCCCCCTGCAACCGTTGCATGATGAATCCTTCTCCCCCAAACAGACCTGCGCCGATCCGACGGTTGAACGCAATCCCGATGCTGACCCCCTTGGCGGCACACAAAAACGCGTCCCTCTGCGCCCACAGTTCACCCCCCACTTCCGCCAGGTGCACAGGAACTATGGTGCCCGGATAGGGCGCGCCGAAAGCCACCCGACGCCGCTGTCGGGCCTGGTTGTAGAACACCGTCGTAAAAAGCGATTCACCCGCCAACAGCCGTTTACCCGCGCTCATCAACGCCCCGAGGAATCCCTTGTTGCTCTCCGACCCGTCGCCGAACACGGTCTCCATGGCAATCCCATCCTCCATGTACATCATGCCACCCGGCTCGCCCACAACCGCCTCGCCGGGATCCAGCTCCACTTCCACGTACTGCATTGCCTGGCCGTGAATCTGGTAGTCGATTTCGTGCATCCGGTTCATGAATCCTCGTTCCACAGCGTTTGTCCACTGCTTTGCCAGCCCCGTGCCACACGCATTCAAGCCGCACCGGGCTGTTGCGGGTTCGTCGCGCGGGAGTCTGGATGACTTGATCCCGGCTCACAAGCCTTCGCATCGACCTTTCCTCAGACCCCTCTGCCGTTTCGAGCTTCTCCAGCCACGGCCGGCGAGGCGGGACAGCAACGCAGCGATTGGAGCGGACTCTTTTTGCGGAAAACCCCGCCGTCGCGGTGGACAGACGCGATTGCTCCCGGCATGAATCTCCCTCGCACCCTGAGGGCCGAATCCGGGTCGAGTCCCGGAACTTCACGGCTCACACAGGGGCAGTGAACAGGGTAACCGGCCGGAGATTCAGTCATCAGATCCCCGCTACACAATGCCTCTGGACCGGCTGCATCCTGGGTATGAATCTCCCGACGCGCCCGCTTCGGGACCCGGAGCGACGTCGATTCCGTCCCATCTCGGGAACGGCAGTGGCTTCAGACGCCAGCTGGCGGGCCACAGGTGCCCCATGCCGGGCAGCAAGCCGGCCGGCCCGAACGTTCACGGTGACTCCAGAATCTCACGGCAATACGCGGTTGGCCCTGGCCGAATTCCGCGAAACAGGTCCGACTCTCTGCCCCACGCCGCGTGGTTTGACGCAATCCCATGAGATCCGAGGCTTCCGCGGGACGGCTGCGCCGTTGACGGCCCAGGGAACGTCCGGCAGCTTGAACCCTGTGAACCTCAACCCTTGGTCCTCTCGGCGAAAGGAACCGGTGTTGCAAGCCGCAACCTGGCTCAACCCGAAGCCGCCCCGCCAAAACGTCGCCCTTTCCTGCGCCCGATACGCCGGGCTGTCCGGGATACTACGGTGGAGCTTCGCGACCACGTTTGTGTTGTTGCTGGCACTGCCCTCGCACGCTCAAGGGCCATCCGACGTGCTGATCTTCTATGAAGACGATCCAACGGGCAGTGACTATTACGACGCTTCGATTGCCTGGCAGACAAACGGGAGCACGCTGGTCCTTCGTGGCGAGCCGGCTCAGAAGCTGCCGGTGCAGAATGTTTCCAGTTACACCGGGCAATGGGCCGCATGGATCGAGTGGTACTCGGCGCCCGGAGGATTCTGGCAGATCCGGATTGCGGGTGTCGGTCGGCCGGTGCGCAGCATCGTGGGACAGTCGAACCTGGTTCTTTACGTGAACGGGCCCTCGTCCATCCCGGCCGTCCGACTCCCCGGGGTTCGGCTGGTGGATGCGACCGGACGACAAACCACGCTGCTGGCGCTGGGGGATTATCTGCCCGCGGGGCTGGACGACGACTCCAACACCTGGCAGCGGATTGCCATCCCGCTCCGGCAATTCGGTTCCGGAGAGGGTTTCGACCCCGGCCAGTTCCAGTGGGTGAGCCTGGAATCCGACTCCCCGGACGACCGGGCCCGGACGCTCTGGGTGGACAATGTCCGTTTCACGACCCGCGTCGAGCTGCCCGGGGCCCCGGTTCGCCTGGTCGCCTACGGTGGCGATGAGTCCGTAGTAGTCCATTGGGACCCGCCCCCGGAAAGCGGCGCATTCGCCTACCGGGTCCTCGGTGCAGACACACTCGAGGGTCCGTGGGTCCGTCTGGGTCGCGATCGCACCTTCTGGCGCGCGTTTGCCGACGTCCACGCACCGAACGGTCGGCTCCGGTACTATCGCGTGGTGGCGTTGGATCCCAGCGAACAGGAGGGTGCCCCCTCCGAGCCCGTGTCGGCCATGGCCACGCCTTTTCGAGATGACGAGGCATTCCTCGATTACCTGCAACGTGCCTCCTTCGCGTTTTTCTGGTACGAAAGCAACCCCACCAACGGCCTGGTCAAGGACCGCAGCACTCCCACCTCGCCCTGCAGCATCGCGGCCGTGGGATTCGGACTGACGGCGTGGTGCATTGGAGCCGACCGGGGCTGGATCACACGCGAGCAGGCCCGGGCTCGCGCACTGGCGGCGCTGCGCACCTTCGCAGAAGCCCCCCAGGGAACCAACCGCATCGGCACCATCGGCTATCGGGGCTGGTTTTATCACTTCCTGGATATGACCAATGCCGTCCGGTTCTCGAACAGCGAGCTTTCTTCCATTGATACGGCCCTGTTGTTGGCCGGCGTGTTGTACGCGCGCGAGTACTTTGACGGAGAGGAGCCGGAAGAAACAGAAATCCGCCAGCGGGCTGATGCACTGCTCGACCGCGTGGACTGGACCTGGATGCTGGCCGGACGCGATTCCCTGTCCATGGGATGGCGCCCGGAAACCGGATTCTTGACGAGCCGATGGATCGGCTACAACGAGGCAATGATCCTGTATCTCCTCGGCCTGGGCGCCCGTTCCAATGCCCTGCCCGAGGGCGTGTGGGGGCGCTGGGTTTCCGGATACCGATGGCGCACCAACTACGGGTATGCGTATGTAGAGTTCGCGCCGCTGTTCGGCCATCAATACAGCCACTGCTGGGTGGATTTCCGTTACCGGGCTGATGCATTCATGGCCGCGCGCGGCCTCACCTACTTCGAGAATTCCCGACGTGCCACTCTGGCGCAACAGGCCTACGCCATGGCCAATCCGCGTCGTCATCCCGGCTACGGTGCCACCCTTTGGGGGTTCACCGCCTGCGATGGTCCCGGGTTCGGCTCTTTCCTGGGCTACGCCGCCCGCGGAGCTCCACCGCCGGAAAACGACGACGGGACCATTGCCCCCACGGCTCCCGGAGGCAGCCTGCCGTTCGCGCCGGAGGCCTGTCTACCCACCCTGCGGCACCTCTATGACCGCTACAGACGCGAACTGTGGACCGGGTACGGCTTTCGGGACGCCTTCAACCTCGCGGCGAATTGGTGGGGTCCCGACGTGCTCGGGATTGACCAGGGTCCCATCGTGCTGATGATCGAAAACTACCGCACCGGGAATGTGTGGCGCCGGTTCATGAAATCGGAGGTCATCCGCCGCGGCCTGGACCGCGCGGGCTTCCGCGACGTACCATCCCCTCGAACCCGCATCCAAATTGAATCGGATCGCTCCCGCGTTCTGCTCCGCTGGAATGCGCTACCCGGGTTCGCCTACCAGGTGCTCTACTCTCCGGACCTTGGGCAATGGAGGCAGGTTCCAACGGGGCCCACCCTTGCCACGGAACCGGAAGCGGCCTGGGAAGACAGCGGCCCGCCCGGCACCGAGGTACCGCCAGCGTCAGTCCCGGCGCGGTTCTATCTCGTCCGAACGCTGGGCGTTCCCTAGCGAGCTGTTGAAAGGGTGCCTTTTCGCAACCGAACCGCCACCGGCTTCCCTTGAGGAATCGAAGTCCGTTTTCGCGCCCACCGACTCTTCCCGCCGCCTGTCAGGCGCAGCAGCCGATCTTGCGGGCCGGGGGCCGTTCCATCCGGACGCACTTCTCGAGTCCGGCCCCGGAGTCTGCCAGGCCTTGCGCGCCGTTTCCAGCGGCGCGCCCTCAGCGCTTGCGCCTGGCCACGTTGGCCCCTTCGCCCACGGACCAAACGAGCTCCTGCACCTGACCGTCCGGCCCCGGCCGGAATTCGATTTGTACGTCGGTGGACTTGGCAAAAAAGCGGGTTTCGGACTCTGCGTACAGTCGGAGGGTCTTGCCTCCCAGGCGGGCCGTCAAATGATCCCCCTCTCGCGCAATGGTGATTTGATCGTACGTCCCCACGTAACGGTCCAGCAAACTGGTGGGCAGCAAATACTCGGGCTTGGAAGGCGGCCCCAGTTCACGCACCCAAATGTTGCGGAAGCGTACCGGGTTCCCATGGTCCTGCAAACTGATGGGGAGTTTCTCCGGGTGAGCCCGATAGGGATCGCGGTTGATCCAGTCTGTTGGGCCGGTCAACGGCACGTGATATTGTACCAGCACGCCGTTATGGAACACCGTCAACCGCGCCGGGCTCACAAGGTTGCCCTGCTCATCGAATCGGGGCGCCAGATAAACGACATCGTAGGTTTGCCATTCGCCGGGGGGACGCGAGGCGTTGACCAGGGGAGGATACTGTCCGTAGATGGCCGCCGCCTGACCGTCCGCATAGGTCTCGTTCTCATAGGAGTCAAGGATCTGGACCTCGTAGCGGTTCAAACCGAAGAACAGGCCGCTGTTGCCGCGACCCTGACCCGACCCACTTGGTTTTGCCGGCGCAGCCCACTCGATGTGGAGTTGACAGTCCCCAAAACTCCGTCGCGTCCGGATGTACCCGCTGCCCGGCGTGCACTCCATGTACCCGTCCCGAACCACCCACCTGGAGGGCGAACCGTCCATGGCGCACCAGGCCGACAGGTCCTTGCCATCAAAAAGCACGATGGCATCCGAAGGCGGCCGTCCCGCCTCGGCTTGGGTACTGGGCGTCGGCGGAACAATCACCGGCGGACGCGGCCGGTTCCGATCGTGGGGAATCCACCGTGGATCCGGGCCGGTCGGAGCCAACTCCGTTTGGGCCGGCAGTCCGCAACAAAACACACTCCAAGCCATCGCCGCCACCAATTGCAAAAGCAGGGCTCGTTTCATAGGCGCTCGGTTGAGTCTCGTTCTTCTCCGGTGTCGCACGGAAAATGACGCGCCCACCGTACGGGGCTTCCAGGTCCCAGACAAGACTCCACTTTTTCGGGCTTCCTTTTCACCCGGGGCCGACGGACAGAGAGTCCACCCCGTCTCCCACGGCAGGTCCCCGAGCACCAGGTCCCCAAGCACGGCCCAACAGCAGCCCGATGCCGGCCCCGTGCGGACGCAGGTCACCCGAGGCTCTCTCGTCAATTCCAGCCATTAGGGCTTGCTTTGGAAAATCAAGGCGTTTTTTGTCCGCCTGATGAACAACTTTTGACTTGCGCTGCCGCGGCCCTCGCGAACAATTAGCGCAAATTGTAGGGCAAGGGTTGAAGGGATTTGGGATCGATGGGGTGGATCGGGGACAGGGTCGGGGTTGCCCTCCGAAAGTCCTCCCTGCCCACGGAACCGGACACGCCGGCTCCGTCGGACCAGGGCAGGGACGGCGGCACTTCGGTCTGCCGTCATTGCGGGACACCGTGCGGAGCGGCCGCGGTGCGGAACGGCGCGCATGTCTTCTGCTGTCACGGCTGCAAAACCGTCTTCGATCTCCTGCAGCAGCATGGCCTGGGCCGCTTTTACGATCTTTCCCCCACTCCGGGACTGCGGGTAACGCAGCCGGCCGACCCCCGGCTGTTTGCGCACCTGGACGATCCGGCCGTACAGGATCGACTGGTGGAATTCAGCGACGGCCGGTTCCATCGCGTCACCCTTTCCATTCCGACCATCCACTGCGTGGCCTGTGTGTGGCTGTTGGAGAATCTCTTTCAGCTCCGGGAGGGAATCGGACGGTCGGAGGTCAATTTTGGCCGGCGCGAGCTGCATGTGACGTACGATGCGCAACGGCTCCGGCTCAGCGAGCTCGTGGCCCTGCTGGCATCCCTGGGCTACGAGCCGGTGTTCCGGCTGGGGGATACGGCCCAGCGGTCTTCTCCCGCCCAATCTGTGCGGTTATGGCTCCAGTTGGGCGTGGCCGGGTTTGCGTTCGGCAACGTCATGATGCTCAGCTTCCCGAGCTATCTCGGGTTGGAACCCCGGGACAGCCCCGGGATCCGGTGGTTCCTCGGCCTGGTCTCTCTGGGTTTGAGTCTGCCGGTGCTTTTGTACAGTGCCGCGGACTATTGGCGGGCGGCCTGGCAGGCGTTGCGTCACCGGACAGTAACCCTGGATCTGCCGATCGCCGCCGGTTTGCTCGCCCTTTTCGGTCAAAGCCTCTGGGAAATCGGCACGCAAACCGGCGAGGGTTATCTGGATTCGCTCACCGGTCTGGTATTCTTCCTCCTCTGCGGGCGTTGGTTTCAAAACAAAAGCTACGAACGGCTTTCTTTTGACGCCGATTATCAGGCGTTTTTCCCGTTGTCCGTGACCCGATGCACGGAGCAGGGCGAGGAAGTGGTGCCGGTGGCGCGCCTGCGCGTGGGAGATCGCCTTCGACTTCGCCATGGGGAGCTGCTGCCCGCGGATGCGCGGCTGGTCGAGGGCAGGGCCGAGATGGACTACAGCTTCGTCACCGGAGAAAGCGAGCCGGTGCGGCGCCGTCCCGGGGACCTGCTCTACGCAGGGGGCCAGCAAATCGGGGGCTCCATCGTGGTGGAGGTGGTCAAGCCCGTGTCGCAGAGTTATCTGAGTTCCCTTTGGGCGCGACTGGCCAGGCCCGCCGAGGAGCACCGGAGCTTTCAGACACTGACCAATCGCCTCAGCCGGTGGTTTGTCGCAGGCGTCGCGCTCGTGGCTCTTGGCAGCGCGTGGGCATGGGGGGTGACCAGCGGTCCGTCCATGGCGCTGAAAACCTTCACCGCAGTGCTCATCGTGGCTTGTCCGTGTGCCCTGGCCCTGTCGGCACCATTTGCGCTGGGGACCGTGCAACGCTGGCTGGCCCGGAATCAGATTTTCCTCAAAAACAGCCAGGTGCTGGAACGGCTGGCGCGAGTGACCACGATCGTCTTCGACAAAACCGGCACGCTCACCACCGCCGGCACGGATCGACTTCGGTGGGTGGGACCCGCACTGAGCCCCTCCGAACAAACGGCCGTCCGGGTGCTTGCGGAGCAATCCACGCATCCATTGGCGCGCCAACTGGCCAACTCCCTCCACGCCCTGGCGGACGAGGCCCGTGGATCCACCGCCGCGGGCTGGCCCGGTTCCCCGGGGGCCGGGCTGGAGTGGTTTCGGGAGCACCCCGGCCGCGGGATGGAGGGCCGGGTCCAGGGCCGCGAAGTCTGGCTGGGATCCGCCTATTGGTTGCGGGCGCGTGGCGTCTCCATCCCGGAAGCGTGCATGCGCACGGCTCACGCGGTTCACGTGGCCATCGACGGCGTGTACCGCGGAAGCTTTCAACTGCAACGCGCGTTGCGCCGGGGCGCGGAGGCCCTGACACGCAGGCTCGCCGGACGATTCGAGCTGGCCCTGCTCAGCGGAGATCAGCCGCGGGAACGGGCCCTCTTTCAGCGTCTGCTGGGCCCCGGAGCGTGGATGGCTTTCCGGCAAAGCCCGGAGGACAAGCAGGAGTTCGTGCGCCGACTTCAGCAAGGGGGCCGCGTGGTCATGATGGTGGGGGATGGCCTCAATGATGCGGGCGCCCTCCGACAGAGCGACGTGGGGGTCGCCGTGGTCGAGGACATCGGCGCGTTTTCTCCCGCCAGCGACGTGATCCTGGAGGCACGACGGGTGGCCGAGCTGCCGGAGTTGCTGGCCCTGGCTCGAAACGCCGTCCGCGTCGTGTATGTGTGTTTCGGGTTGTCCCTGCTCTACAACGCGGTGGGGTTGACGCTGGCCGTCCAGGGCCGGCTGTCCCCTTTGGTGGCGGCCATTCTGATGCCACTCAGCTCGGTGACGGTGGTATCGACCGCTTGTGCGCTGGGGCTCTGGGTGGGGAAGCGATCCGGGCTTGCGTCCGCCCACGGACCGGAGGGCTGGAAACCATGAGCGTCATCTTCCTGCTGATCGGACTGAGCCTGCTGGTAGCGGGGGGCTTCCTGGCGGCTTTCGTCTGGGCCGTGCGCTCCGGCCAGTACGAGGACACGGGCACTCCCGCCTTGCGGGTGCTGGCAGAGGAGCCGTCAGCCCCGCGGTCCCGCACCGCGCCGGCATGCCCTCCGCAGCCAAACGACCGGAATCGACCATGAACACGATCGAAACCTTCAAATACGACAATCGCATCGTTCGGGCCTTCGCTTGGGCCACGGTGTTTTGGGGTTTGGTGGGGATGAGTGTCGGCCTGCTGGCGGCCTGCCAGTTGTTCTGGCCCGCGCTCAACCTCGACCTGCCCTTCACGACCTTCGGCCGCATTCGGCCCCTCCACACCAATGCGGTGATCTTTGCCTTCGTGGGCAACGGCATGTTCACCGGCATCTATTACTCGGTGCAGCGCCTGCTCAAAACCCGCATGTACAGCGACACGCTGAGCTGGCTGAACTTCTGGGGCTGGAACCTGATCATTGTGGCCGCGGCGGTGACACTGCCCCTCGGACTGACGACCAGCAAGGAATATGCAGAACTCGAATGGCCCGTCGACATTGCGATCGCGGTCGTCTGGATCGCGTTCACGGTGAATTTGCTGGGAACCATCCTGCGGCGCCGTGAACGTCACATGTATGTGGCCATCTGGTTCTACATCGCCACGGCGGTGACGGTGGCCCTCCTGCACGTGGTGAACTCGTTGGCACTGCCCGCCGGATGGTTCAAGAGTTACTCCGTATTTGCCGGAGTGCAGGATGCGCTGGTCCAGTGGTGGTACGGCCACAACGCGGTGGCATTCTTTCTGACCACCCCTTATCTGGGCCTGATGTACTATTTCCTGCCCAAGGCCGCCGAACGCCCCGTGTTCAGTTATCGCCTCTCCATCATTCACTTCTGGGCCCTGATCTTCATCTACATCTGGGCCGGTCCCCATCATTTGCTGTACACGGCCCTGCCCGACTGGGTTCAGTCCCTCGGCATGGTGTTCAGTATCATGCTGGTCGCGCCGAGCTGGGGCGGGATGCTGAACGGGTTGCTGACGCTGCGGGGTGCGTGGGACAAAGTGCGGCAGGACCCCGTCCTCAAGTTTCTCGTCGTGGCGGTGACCGCCTACGGGATGGCGACCCTGGAGGGGCCCACGCTGGCCATCAAGAGCGTCAATGCGCTGTCCCATTACACGGATTGGACCATCGCCCATGTGCACACCGGGGCCCTGGGTTGGAACGGTTTTCTGACCTTCGGCATGCTTTACTGGTTGTTCCCGCGGCTCTATCGCACCACCCTGTGGTCCACCCGGCTGGCCAACTACCATTTCTGGATCGGATTGCTGGGCATGATGTTTTACGTCGTGCCGATGTATGTGAGCGGCGTCACGGCGGGACTAATGTGGAAGCAGTTCACCAGTGACGGGTTTCTGCAGTACGGAAACTTTCTGGAGACCACGCTGCGGCTGCTGCCGATGTATCAATTGCGGGCCCTGGGCGGCGCACTGTACGTCACCGGCGTGATTCTCATGATCGTGAACCTGTATCGAACCGCCCGTCAGGGCCAGTTCGAACCCGAGACCGAGGCGCAAGCCCCGGCGCTGCGGCCCGCCCCGGCCCCCGCCACCGTCAAGTGGAATCATCGCTGGTTGGAGGGCGTGCCGGTGACCTTCACCGTGCTGGCCACGCTGGCCGTGCTGGCGGGCGGGCTGGTGGAAATTGTGCCGATGCTGCTGATCTCGTCCAACGTGCCCAGAATCGCCGGGGTCCAACCATACACCCCCCTGGAGCTCCTCGGTCGGGACCTCTACATCCGGGAGGGATGCGTGGGCTGCCATTCGCAGATGGTGAGGCCCTTCCGATCCGAAACGGAGCGTTACGGTGAATACTCCAAGAGCGGCGAATTCGTTTTCGATCATCCTTTCCTCTGGGGCTCGAAGCGGACGGGGCCGGACTTGCACCGGGTGGGCGGCAAATACCCGGATGCCTGGCATTACAACCACATGAACGACCCCCGGAGCACATCGCCTGGCTCGATCATGCCCCGGTATCGCTGGTTGCTGACCCAGAAACTGGATCTCACCCCGCTGCCCGCTCGCATCCGCACATTGCGCCGGCTCGGCGTCCCCTACCCTCCCGGTGCGGAGGACACGGCCATTCAGGAGGCCCGCGCACAGGCCGAGCAAATCGTGGCCAATCTCAAGGCGGGCTCCGTGGAAGCCGAACCGGACCGCGAAATCATCGCGCTCATTGCCTATCTCCAGCGCCTGGGGCGCGACATCAAACAACCCGCGCCGGTCCCGGCCACCGCGGCGACCCTGTCCGGAGCCGGCGCACAGCCCTGAACAGGAGGCGCGCCATGATCAAGGATGTGATCGAACACGTCGGAGGCATCGGCCTGTACGGCATGGTGTCGCTCCTCCTGTTTTTCGCCGTATTTGTAGGCGTGCTGGTCTGGGCGTTCCGGCTGGACCGGGCCCGTTTGGACAGCGCTGCTCGACTGCCGTTGGAAACCGATTCCGTGAACTCCCGAAAGGAGGACCCCCATGAATGAAACTCGCGATCCGTTGTTACTGGACCACGACTATGACGGCATTCAGGAGTTGGACAACCAGTTACCGCGCTGGTGGGTCTGGCTTTTTTACGGAACCATCCTTTTCTCCGCTCTGTACCTCACGCACTACCATGTGTTGGGAAAGGGCAAGTTGATGATCGCCGAATATGAGGAGGAGATGCGCATCGGAGAACAAATCAAGCAGGCAGCCATGGCGCGGTTCGAACAGGAGATGGAAACCCTGAAACCCTCGCAGGATCCCGCCATTCTCGCCCAGGGCAGAGAACTGTTTGCCAAGCTTTGCGCGCCCTGTCATCGGGCGGACGGCGGCGGATTGGTGGGGCCCAACCTCTGCGACGATTACTGGATTCACGGGGCGGAGTTCCGGGACAACCTGCGGACCATCTATCACGG
>JAOADM010000062.1 GCA_026417315.1 Limisphaera sp. | reverse complement strand
AGATGTGTATAAGAGACAGGGTGTTGACCACGTGGGCATTGCCGCCGGATCGGCCGGAGGTGAATCGGTGTGGTCACTGCACCCGTTGTCTGCAGGCCTGTCCGACCGGAGCCATCATTGCGCCGTTCGAGCTGGATGCGCGTTTGTGCATTTCCTACCTGACGATCGAGTTGCGCGGTTCCATCCCGGTGGAGCTTCGGTCCGCGATTGGAGATCGCATTTTTGGATGTGACGATTGCCTGGCGGTGTGTCCCTGGAACCGGTTTGCCAGGGCCGGTCGGCTGATGCGAGAGTTCCATCGGCCGGACCTGGAAGTGCCGGATCTGCTCGAGCTGCTGCACATCAGCCAGGACGAGTTCCAGAGGCGGTTTGGGGGGACGCCGTTGGCGCGTGCGAAGCATAGCGGATTGCGACGAAACGTCTGCGTGGCTCTGGGCAACGTGGGGGACGAACGGTGTCGCGCCCCGTTGGAGCGGGCCGCTCGGGACCCCGATCCGGTGGTGGCCGAACACGCCCGCTGGGCGCTGGCCCGTCTCGAGGAAAGGGGCTTCTGATGGATTCCGCAGGCCGGGCTTCGCGGCTTGGGGAAAGATGGGAGGGCCCTTCATGTTCTTTTTTCCAGGGCCCGGCCGGTGAAGCACTTGAGAATCGGACCTGCCGTCCGCGCGAGCCGACCGGTATTGGGACCTAATCGGTTATCGCAGGTCTGCTTATACTTTGCGAACTCCATTTGACATTTGCTGGCGTTCATGGTTACCTACGCCCGTCACCGCAACACAAAGGCGGGCGCTCTTTGAGTGGGATCCGTGCTTGGATCCGGACCGGATTTCGGTCAGGGCTCGGTACAGGTCCTGACCGAGTTCTCCCTGATCCCTCTGTGTACTGTTCGTTACTCCCCGGGCCTCTCGGCCACCCCCTGGCCGCTTGGCCCGGTTTTTTTTGCTGCTCAAGTCCCGGGTGCAGAGCGCCAAGAAAGGTGCGGGGAAGGAGGTTTGCCGAGGGAACGGATGCGGAACCATGCCGAGGGTTCGCGCTGCCCTGCAGGACCTGAAGCTCTGGTTGGTCGGCATTTACCGTGGTTTTCGATCGTCGTGCGGCGGCCAACCCTTGCAGTTGCCCGGATCCTTAACGCCATCCCGAGCCTTGCGGAGGTCTCCACCGGTGAAGGGCCGTGGATCGCCATGCCGGGGATTTGCAGCAGACCAAGCCCGGTGCTGGATTTGTCAAGCAAGCGGTTTCTTATTGGGGCAGCCGCCTTGCCCGGCGGCCAGGGTTCCCGGTGGTGCGACACACGCCCGGGTTGGGGGGGCCGGAGGCGCTCTGGCCCAAAACAAAACGGGCGGTCTGTTGCCAGACCGCCCGTGCTTCAAGCCGGGTCAAAGCCCCGGCCCGGGTTTAGTTGCGGGCACGATAGAACTTCGCACCCGGAGTGATGTTCACCCGATAAGGCGAGGTGGCTCCGGCCACGTCGGTGTACGGGCCGGTGACGTTGTCCGCCTGCTGCAAGGTTCCGGTGAAGGTGAGGATGATCTGGTTGCCTTCCCGGGCGATGGACAGCGTGGGCGGCGGTTGGACCGTGACGGCGCGGAACGCCTTGAGGGAGTTCGGATTGTTCGGGTCGTTGATGAGGACCCGGGTGCCGTCGGGGGCGAGGCTGAACCACTCGCAGTTGTCGCCACCACCACCTTCGAAGTACATCAGGCGCAACGGATACACGCCGGCCTGCGGAACCAGGATGTTGAACAGGGTATCCGAGGACCCACGGCCGCCGTCGAAGAACCCGAGAGCACCTTCGGCATCCCACGAGATCGGGATTGGGTTCAGGGTGGCGATGACGTCGTTGGTTGCCGCGGCGGCGATGAGTTTGTTGCCGTGCTCGAGCATGATCATCGCAGCGGGGATGTCCTGATAGCCTTCGGAACCAACACCCATTTCAATCGGGATGGGCCCGTTGTTCCCACCGCTCTGATCCACTTCATCGCGGTTGTTCACCACGATCACGGCCAGGGCGCCGGCTTGCAGGCAGTTCCGGATCTTGGCGCTGAACGAAACTGCGCCGCGCCGGCAGATGGCGATGTTGTTGGAGACTGCGGCCGCGTTGTTCAGCGGCGTGTTGGCCAGGATGGGATCCGTGGGCACCAATTTGGCCGTGATGGCCGCGTTGGTCAGCGGACGGGCCGTGCCCGCCGGGGCGTGGACGGCGTAGTAGCCTCCGGCCACGGCGGCGGGTGCGCTGACGATCAGGGCGCCGTTCTTGGCGGGCCGCTGATGGCCCTGCGTGACGAGGAACCCGTCGTCGCTGTTGACGCCCAGGGTGTAAGCACCCGCTTGCGGGAAGACCACATAGGTCAGCACTTCGACGGTATATCCGGCCTTCGTGAGCAGGTCACTCTGTGGGATGTTCGGATCCGACAGGCCGGGCAGTCCGGGTGGGAAGCTGTCCGGATAGTCCGGCTCGCGGAAGTTGCCCTGCTGGTTGGGGCCGCCGCTCCACGGTACACCGTCCAGCTCACCGTTCCAGTTCACCACGCCGGTATACTCGAAGTAGCCGTTGACCATCTGGTTCTGGTCGCGCGCGCCGTTGGGCCGGAGATAACCGGCCAACAGCTGCTCGGCGGCGTAGATCCGGGTCAGCGGATAGACGCCGTCCCATTCACCCGGAGCGGTCCAGCCGAAGATCGGCTTCCAGGTCAGCACGCGGAACCCGGGTTTGGTCGTGTCCTGCGCTCCGAGCGGCAGCCCGCCGGTGAGGGTCTTGTACGCGCTGACGCGGAAGCTCCACGTGTAGTTGTACTGGGTACCGGCGCTGTCGGTGAAGGACAGCTCGATGGTGTTGCTTGAGCCACTCGGCCAGTACCCGCCGGGGCCGATCGCCGGGTGCGTCACCACGGTGGTCGCACCCGAAGTCACGGTGGGCGTTACGGTGTTGCCATTGACCCGCAGCACGATGGAGCCCGCGTTCACGGTGGTCGAGCCGTTGGCCAGCTCGATGCGGATGCTGCGGTCCGGCCGTACATCTACCGCGTCTCGCACCGGGATGGCGCTTTGCACGTAGCAGCCGACGCCGGTGGCCGAGACCCAGGCCTGCAGGGCCTGCGGCGTGGCGTTGCTGTTGATCAAGTAAAGGTTGTCCCCAACCCGGGTATACCACTCCACGTTGAACCCGCCGGCCCGGTTGTAGATGATGCCGCGGATCGGATAGACCCCCGGTTGATCCACGATGACCCGTTGCTGCGTGCCGGCGTTGACGCCCGTGGCGTTCCCACGGCCGCCGTTGAAGAAGGAGATGATATCGCCCATGCGGTCGCGGGCGTTTCGTGCGGGGGTCAGACGGAATCCGTCGTCACTATTGACCACCATGATGTATTCGCCGGCGGTCGGGAAATAGACGTAGGCGAACCATTCGATCGTGCCGTCGTCCGTGCTGGTCTTGGCCGGATTGGATCCGAAGCCGAGGTCACGCAGATCGTAGTCAACCCCTTCCCACAGGTTGATGAGGCTGCCACCCTGCTGGAAATTCCCGTTCGGCGTGCCAAACGGCCCGCTGTTCTGGTAGTCCAGCACATCGGTGGAGGTGGGCAGCGTGCCCGTGATCAGGTTGGTTCCCCAGAGACCGAGGATCTGTTCTTCTGTCCAGTTGAGCTGGTTGTCGCCCAGACTGTTACGGTTTTCGGCGATGGTCTGGTAGATGGCGCCGAAGGCGATGCCGCGTGGCTGTCCCGACACGGCGGACAGCGGTAGCGCATATGCCGGGGGCATCACGAAGTAGTTGGGCGTAGTGGCATTTGCCGTGCTGACCAGCGTCTGACCGAGACTGGTCTGGAAGGTGACGCGAACCACGTTGGGCGAGTTGGGTGGGAAGCGGTTCGCCTGGGTGTAAACCACGCGGGTTTCGTTGCCAGCCTTGGTGACGGAGACGTTGGCGGTGACGTTCTGGTCGTTCCAAATGACCTCGGTCACATTGGTCAAGACGCTTGGAAGGGTGTCCTCGAGGACCAGCGTCCAGCCGCGAAGATCGGCATTGACCGAGAGCGATTTGACAACGGGTTCGATCGCGGGGGTGGTCTCCAGAGTGATGTTGTCGAAATGGACGTACTGGTTGTTGCCACCGGTACGACCTGCGAGGATCAGCCGACCCTTGTGAACTGAGTACTCTTGGAGCTGGAATCCGTCGAGGATTCGACGGCCTTTCCAAGTCACATAAACCTTGTTGTCGACGGTTTTTTCCACTTCGAGCCGGCACCACTCCAGGTGCGTGTAGCTCTGGCCGCCGTCGTTCAGCCAGGCGCCGGTTTGCAGCGAGTCGGTGACATCGCAGCCGCCGCCGTTTCGGTTGAGCATTTCAACCTGAATCAGGGTCCGATCGTCCACGCGAACTGCGAGCCCTTCCCGGTCTCGAAAGTCCGGGGTATCCGGCAACCAATTTCCCTGCCAGGCATCGAAAATTACGGCCACGCCCGTCTTCGAGCCGTTTTCGGGCAGACCGCTTCCGGCCGGGCTTTGCGCGGTGGCAAGGTCGTCTCCGCCGGCAAAGCCAAAGACGATGCCGCGCCCTGTAACAGGATCCACGTATTGCACGATGTTGCTCAGGGCCGGATCGTTTTCTCGGACGTAGCTGATGCTGAACCCGTCAGCCGGACGCTCGGCCGTGCCATTCCCGGCGCGGACGTCCATCGTGAGCCGGAAGGCCTTGATGGGTGCCCCGTTGTCGATGTCCGGAAACACGACGGCCAGGTTCCGGCTCCCGACGGCTGGAGTGAGCTGCAGGAATCCCCCCGTCGGCGGATTGCCGTCCGTGTACCTTTTCCAGTCCTCGTTGAAGATCGTAGTAGCGTCTCCGGTCACCACCAAATTGGTCAATGACGGGTCATTCCAGTCATCGAAGTTCCACGTGGCGGTTCCGGCGCCGACACGGAAGGAGGCAAGGGACACGACCAGGGCCGCTCCCAAGGCAAGGGTTGAGGATCGGGTTCGCATAGGACGTATGGTTGCCTATTGTTGGGTTGGTTCTGACTTGGACTACAACTGGTTTGCAGATCCACTTTTAGCACCGGGCCCGGTCTTGGCAAGAGAAAATTTTCATGACACGCAGCCATGCCGATCGCGCTTGCTAGCAGGCTTGCGCACGTGCTTCTGCGCGTTGCCGGACTCTGCTGCAGTGCAACGGTGGATCCCGAGCGGGGCCGCCGAGGGGACGGGGGACCAGACGCCCCCGTTGCGTCGCTGGTTCTGGCCGGGCGGGCCTCGAGCATCAGGACCAACTCCTCTCCGGTTCGCAAACAACCGGGCGCGGTCTCGGTCTGAATTCCTGAAAGCGTACCGGCCGTCTGGTCACCCGGGCCTCCGCTTGGGGCGAGAGCCTGAAGCTTGCTGAGAGCGGGGAAAGGCAAGCTCTGACCCCGGAGGAACGTGGCGTTTCGAACCGCTTTTGGAGACCATGATGTTGTTCCGGCCTGCGTGCGGTGTGATCGGGCCGGATGGCCCGGCTTTGGCGACCGGGCGCTGTAGCCGGGGTTCTTGGACTCGGTCGGGCAGGCGCGCCCTGTTGGCGGCCGGCACGGGTACGGCTTGTGCCGGGCGCTGTGCCCTTCTACTTTCGCGGCGCGTCGGAGCTCCGGCGTCGGGCGCCGGCTGGCGGCTCGGCAAGCCACGAAGGGGATGTCATGTGGTTGTTGGTGGACATTGGGAACACGCACACTCACCTGGGGCTGGGGAATGAACGGAGGGTGGTCCGACGGGGCCAGGTTCGCACCGCCGACTGGGCCTCGGGCCGTGCGGAGGCAGCCCTGTGCCGTTGGGTGGGACGGACGTTTGTGGCCGGCGCGGTGGTGGCCAGTGTGGTGCCGCGGGTGACACCGTCCGTGCGGCGGGCGGTACGGCGTCATTGGGGCGTTCCATGTTTGGAGTTGAACGCGGGCACCCTGCGGGGGCTGCGCATTGATTATCCCAGGCCGCGCACGATTGGCGCTGACCGTCTTGCCAATGCGCTGGCTGCCTGGCATCGGGTGGGAGCGCCCGTGGTGGTGGTGGATTTTGGCACGGCGGTGACCTTCGACGTAGTTAATGCGCGGCGTGAATACGTGGGCGGGGTGATTGCGCCCGGTCTTGCGGCCATGACGCAATACTTGCATGAACGCACCGCGTTGCTGCCACGCATCCGGGTCCGCCGCTGCCGGAGTGTCGTGGGACGAAGCACGGTGCAGGCCATGCAGGCTGGTGCGTATTACGGGTATCCGGGGCTGGTCCGAGCGGTGTTGACGGAGATTCAGCGGCAGATGGGTTGGACGGGGGCCGCGGTGGTGGCCACGGGTGGGTATGCGCGGCTGATGGCCGAACGGGTGCCGGAGATCCGGCACGTTTGGCCGGACCTGACGCTGGAGGGTTTGCGGCTGACCTGGCTGGCGCATCAGGCGCCGGCCTGAGATTGCGCATTGGCGGCGAGGCTCGCGGTCAGTACGCCATGGTCAAGACCAACACCTGTTCGAGGGTGGAGATTCCCTCCCGGGCGCGCTCGAGCGCGACCATGCGGAGGGTTTTCATGCCCTGCTGGATGGCCAGGTGCGTGATTTCGTGGGAGTTGGCCCGGGCGATGATCAGGCGCCGGATTTCGTCGGTGACGGTCATCGCTTCGATGATGGCCATGCGGCCGGCGTAACCCGAGTTTTTGCAGCGTTCGCAGCCCCGGCCGCGGTAGAGGGTTACGCCCTCGAAGAAGGCAGGGTCGATTCCGAGGTCCTGGTACATTTTGGCAGGGTAGGTTACCGGCTCCTTGCAATAGGGACAGATCTTGCGCATCAGGCGTTGGGCGCAGGACAGGATGACCGAGGAGGAGATGAGGAAGGGGGCGATGCCCATGTCGTCGAGCCGTGCGATGGCGCCGGCAGCGTCGTTGCAGTGCATGGTGGAGAGGACCTGATGTCCGGTGAGGGCGGCCTCGATGGCGATTTCGGCCGTTTCCGTGTCGCGGATTTCGCCGATCATGATGATGTCCGGGTCCTGGCGCAGGATGGAGCGCAGGGCGTTGGCGAAGGTCAGGCCGATTTCCTTGCGGACGGGGACCTGGTTGATGCCGGGGATTTGGAATTCCACCGGGTCCTCGACGGTGATGATGTTGTAGATGGGACTGTTGAGCTCGTTGAGGGCGGAGTAGAGGGTGGTGGTTTTGCCCGAGCCGGTCGGGCCGGTGACCAGGATGAGGCCGTGGGGGGCATCGATGGCCGCTTTGACCCGCTGGTAGGTGTGCGGGTCCAGGCCAAGCTGGTCCAGGCTGCCGGAGAGGTTGGACTTGTCCAGCACGCGCAGGACCACTTTTTCCCCGTGGACGGTGGGCAGGATGGACACGCGCAGGTCGTAGTCCTTGCCGCCCACGCGCACGCGCATGCGGCCGTCCTGGGGCAGACGCCGCTCGGCGATGTCGAGGTTGGACATGATTTTGAAACGTGAGACCAGCGGCAGGTACATGCTCTTGGGCGGGGGGGTGACGTCGGTGAGCACGCCGTCGATGCGGTATCGGAGCCGGACCGTCTTTTCGAAGGGCTCCAAGTGGATGTCGCTGGCGCGGTCCTTGATGGCCTGGACCAGGATCAGGTTGGCCAGTTTGATGACCGGGGCTTCTTCGCTGGAGGCGGCCAGTTGGTCGAGGTTGACCTCCTCGGTGGACTCGCGCGTGACCTCGACCTGGTCGGCTTCGGCCTCCGCCTCGGCCTTTTGGGTGTCCTGGATGAACTGCTCGATGCTGCCGCTCTTGGCCGCGTCGAGATGGCTCAGTTTTTCGAGAATGGCCCGTTCGGGGGCGATGAGGGGATGGACCTCCAGTCGCGTAATTCGTTTGATGTCGTCCAGCGCCAGGACATTGAGGGGGTCGGCCATCGCCACGAAGAGCTTGTTGTCGAGGCGGGCGACGGGAACCAGTTTGTGGTTCTGGGCCAGGTCGCGCGGCAGCAGTTCGGCCACCTCCAACGGGATGCCGATGCGGGCGAGGTTGATGGGCGGCACATTGAGCACCCGGCCCATGGAAACGGCCAGGTCCACCTCGCTGACGTAGCCCTTGTCCTGGATGAGCTTGAGCAGGCGGGTGCCGTCCCGACGCTGTTGCTCCAGGAGTTCTTCCACCTGCTGTGGCGTCAGCAGGCCGTCTTCGATCAGTGCGTCGGCGATACGTTCGCCAAATGTTTTCGGAGGAGGCATGGGCGATCAGCGAAACGCTTTGCGGAGGTACTTGAGGATCTCGGCGGGTGCGGCCAGGTACCATTGCAACCGCTGCGGCCATATGGCGCCCAGTTCGCGCACGGCCTGTTGATTGAACGGGTTCGCCGTGGCCACCAGCAGGGCGCGCCCCATGGTGTCGAAGGGCAGGATGCACCAACGCCGACACAGCGCGGCGGGAAAACGACGGGCCAGGTCCGGGTCCGCGTCGTAGCGCTCCAGGGGCAGGAAGGGCAACCGGCTTCGATCAATCAGGAGAGTCAGGGATCGTTCGACGGGGACAAGGCCTTTTTCGGCCAGGTTGTGGATGAAGGGGGGCACGGGTTCGGACGGGACGACGGTCAGATCGGGCTGGGGCCAGCAGGCGTCGAAATCCGCGGCGCTGATGACTTTCCCTTCCACGAAGATCTTGCGCATGGCGGACCGGCCGTCTTCGACGCTGGCCGGCACGGGTGCGGCTGCGGGGGCTGCCGTTCGTGAGGAGGGCGTGCCCGGGCGGGTGGGCAGGACGTCGGTGTCCGTGGAGGCCGGCGAAGCACTGGTGAGGTTGGCCGCGCGGGCTTCGATGTCCCGCAGGGCAGCCCGGACCTCCTGGTCGTCGGGGTGACGCTGCAGGATCCCTTCGTACTCGAGAATGGCGGAGGAAAACTGCCCCAACTGGACGTAGGCTTCCGCGATGCGCTTGGCGGTTTTGACGACCTGCTCTTCCTGGCCCAGCTTGGCATACGCCTCCTTGAGGATTTCCAACGATTGATAGTCGAGGGGTTGCGATTGAGTGATCACCTCGAACATCTCAATCGTCTGCATCAACTGCGCGATTTCGCCCTGACTCAACGTGCTTGCTGCGGCCATGCGTATGTTGCATCGGCTCCGGAATCCCGATTCCCGGGCCCGTTGCCGGGGAGTCCGAGGTTGACGCCTTTTCTGGGAAACACCGGGCAGCCGGAGGCCGATTCTCCCCCGGCCACACCGGCCCCGGGCAATGCCGTCGTGTTCCCGCGAATCTTCCCGACTCTTCCTGTCCAGTCCCTTATCGGCAGGAAGGGACGGAACTATAGCCGCAGTTTGGGCCCGGTTCAGGGGGCGTGATCCATGCGCCACAACAAGTAGGCCCCGATTCCCTGGAACAGGAAGTTGGGCAGCCAGACCAGGAGGTGCGGGTATCGTTCGGGCCGGGTGTCCCACGCGTTGGCCAGGAGGAGGAATCCGAAGTAAATCGCCACCAGGACCAGGGCGACGGCCACCCCGACGTTGGTTTCTCGCCGATGCAGCCGGGCTCCCAGCGGGATGCCCACCAGGCAGAAGGCAAAACAGGCGAAACCGAAGGCCACCCGCTGATGCAGTTGCACCACCACCGGCGTGGCCTCGATGCCCTGGTGTTCCCGCGACCGGCGTTCCTCCAGCAGTTGCCGCCAGGTCATTTCGCTGATCTTCGGGGCCCGGGCGGGCCGGCTGGCGGGGGGCTCCAAGGTGTAGACGAGCGTACGGGCGTACCCGGCGGGGACCCAGCCCTCGGGTGTGCGTCGGGCCGCCACCACGTCGGTCAGTTCCAGTCGGAATCCTCCGGAGTCGGCTGCAGATTCCAGGCGGCCTCCCTCGGCCCGGAGCTTGTACTCGGCGCGGCCCTGATCGTCCAGGCGCCACACCAGGACCTCCTCCAACCGGGCTTCCCGGATGCGCCCGATGTACAGCACGAGACCTTTGAAGTCATGGATGTACTGGCGTTCCGGCAGAATGCCCTGGCCCATTTGCAGGCCGATGCGCACGAGCAGTGCCTTGTACGCCGTGCGGCTGCGGGGGGCCCACTCCGCGTTCAACAAGACGGTCACCGCACTGAGCACCAGCGCCAGGAAAAGCAGGGGAGCCACCAGATGGGTCAGACTGAGCCCGCTGGCGCGCGCGGCCGTCAGTTCCTGATCCGCGGCGAACCGCCCGAACACGAGCAGTGCCGCCGTGAGCAGGCCCATCGGCAGGGCAAAGGGCGCCACGTAGGGCAACAGGAGCCCCACCGCCTCCAGCACGCTCGCCAGGCTCACCTGCCGATGCACCAACAGCAGCAGGATTTCCCGCAGCACATTGCCCAGCAGGAGGACGAACACGAACACCGCCACGGTCATGGCGAGCGTGGCCAGCATTTCGCGGAGGAGATGGCGCTGCAGGATGTTCACGACGCGTGGGCGCAAGGAATCTCTCGTGCCCTCGGAAGGCAGGCGTTGAAGGCATCCAGATGCAAGGTCGGTTTTCCCCGGAACTTCATCGGCTGATGCCCCGTTCGCTGGCGCGGATGAACGCCACCAGATGCTGCACCTCGGGCAGGGGGGGCAGTTCCGACTCGATCCGGGCCAGTGCGTTGGGGATGGTCAGGCCGCTGCGAAAGAGCAGGCGATGCGCCTGGCGAAGAACGGCCTGGACTTCCTCGGGAATGCCGGCCCGTTCCAGTCCCACCTTGTTGATGGTGATGGTTTCTGCCGGACTTCCGTCCGCCAGCATGAAGGGCGGGACATCCTGCACCACCTTCGAGCAGCCTCCCACCATGGCCAGGCGGCCGATGCGGCAAAACTGGTGCACCGCGGCGTAACCGGCCAGCACGGCCTGGTCCTCCACCTGTACGTGGCCGGCCAGGCCGGCGTAACTGGACATGACGATGTGATTGCCGAGCACGCAATCGTGCGCGATGTGGCAGTAGGCCAGGATGTGGTTGTCCGATCCGATCACGGTGGCGCCGCCGTCTTGAGTGGCGCTGTGGACGGTGACCCCCTCGCGAAAGGTGTTCCGATCCCCGATCACCACGCGCGTCGTGCCCCCGCGCCACTTCAGGTCCTGCGTCCGCAGCCCGATGGCAGCGAACGGGAACACTTCGTTGTCACAGCCCAGTCGCGTGTGGCCGTCGATGACCACATGGGAATGCAGGCGGCAACGGTCCCCCAGCTCCACGTGCTCGCCGATCACGCAATAGGGTCCGATCTCGCAATCCGCCCCGAGTTGCGCCCGGGGATGAATGACCGCCGTGGGATGAATGCGCATATGCGTGGCAGGAACCCGCTCCGGCCTAGGCGTCCATGAGCATGAACGTCACCACCGCCTCGCTCACCACCTCGCCCCGCACCTTGCAAACCCCGCGCGCTTTGCCCACCTTGCCCCGCGCTTTCAGAAGGTCCACCTCGATCACCAGGGTGTCGCCCGGCAGCACCGGCTTGCGCCACTTCACTTCTTCGGCCGACATGAAGTACGCGATTTGCGGCTTTTCGGCAAAACGCTTGCGCATCAGCACGCCCGCCACCTGGGCGATGGCTTCCAGTTGCAGCACACCGGGGAAGATCGGGTGCCCGGGGAAATGGCCCTGGAAGAAGGGCTCGTTGATGGTGACATTTTTGATGCCCACGATGCGGTCCTGTTCCAGCCGGGCGATGCGATCCACCAGAAGGAACGGGTACCGGTGCGGGATCAGCGCCATGATCTGCGACACATCCATGACGCAGCCATCCAGGGCCGGATCGTGCGCCGCGGGCGGTGGCGGCGGCGTCGGCTCCGTGGAGGGGGCGGGCGCGGGTGCCGAGGGCACAAACGGCGGCGCACCGCCCGCCCGGCGGCACCGCATCTCCAGCTGTCGGACCAACTCGCAGTTGGCGGCATGACTGGGCCGCACGGCCACCAGATGCCCCTGGATCGGCCGGCCGAACAGGGCCAGATCTCCCACGATGTCCAGCATTTTGTGCCGCACGAATTCTTCCGGATAACGGAGCGGCTCGGTGGTCAACACGGCATCGTCACGGATGACGATCGCATTTTCCAGGCTGCCTCCCTTGATCAACCCGTTCTTGATCAGGTACTCGATTTCCTCGAAAAAGCAGAACGTCCGCGCGTGTGCCAACTCACGCTCCCAGCTTTCGGGAGTGACGACCAGGGAAAAGAACTGGGTGTATCGGCCGGAGCGATCCGCACTGGTGCAGGAGATTTTGAACTCGGGGGCGGGCACCAGGTGCATGATGGTATCGTCCAGTTGCAGGGCCAGGGGCTCGGTTACCGCGTAGGGTTGCCGCGGTGCGTCCTGCGGCTGCAACCCCGCACTGTGAATCAACTTGCAATACTCTCGGGCGCTGCCGTCGGCGATCGGCGGTTCATTGGCATCCAGCTCCACGATGGCGTTGTCCACCCCGCATCCCCGCAGGGCTGCCAACACGTGCTCCACCGTGTGGATCCGGACGGGCCCCTTGCCGAGCGTGGTGGAGCGCTGCGTGTCCACGACGTTCTCCACGCGGGCCTCGATTTCGGGCCGGGCTTCCAGATCCACCCGACGAAAACGAATCCCGTGCCCGGGAGGTGCGGGCAACAGCGTCATGGTGACGCGATTGCCGCTGTGGAGCCCGATGCCTGAGTAGCTGACGGAACGCTTGATCGTCTGCTGCGGAACCACGGCCGGCATTACATCAATCTGTCCCGGGCATGGCAAGGCGGGAGGTCGTCGGCAGTCCGATCCCCGGGGCTTTTCCGAGACCCCACAGGCAGCGACCGTTACCGGGTCAGATCGTCCAAGGACCGGCGGCCTGCACCGGTTGGAAACACGGTTCCGGTAGAAAGGCGCTTCCTTGGAATCTCTTGCGCCGGCGAACCCGTCGGCCCCCGCCGGGGCTCGCGGCTCAACTCCGGCGGGCGCGAGGCCGCACCCTGGCTTGAGGACCGACCCCGCCAGCAGCCCTCCCAGATCAGTCGTGCGCCGGCCCGGGTTGGCATGGATCCGCCCCGACTTGATGTGTTCAGCCTCGTTGCTGCTGCGTTTCGGACGGGTTCGGCGTAAAAACACAGCCGTTCCCGTGGCCCGGCTGGTTCGGTCAGGGGGCGAAGAAGGATGATTCCGGAGCAGACGTGCGGCGGGGCAACTTGGACTTGCGCCCCATCCACTTCGGCCCGAACCGAGACAAGCCGGGCGAGGTCCAACTCAACGTGCCCCATGGGCCCTCGGGCGTGGCGCGCGCGGGGGCTGACCGCCGGTCGGACGCAGCGGGGGCGAGGGAAGTCGGGAGCGGCGCCCTCCGGCTGCAGGGTTCCTTCTGCCCGAATCCCTGATGAGGTCCGGTGTTCGACTCGGGGACACGTCCTCTGACCGATTTGTTCCGGGCGCGAGGGAACAGACGCGTCGTGCTGAGTTCCGAGCCGCTGCTGGCAGAGACGAGCGTTTTGAATTAGATTCGTGTCCGTCATGCGGACCCAACGGAGCCATGGCATGGCCGGGCGATGGTTCCCGGCCGGGCTGTTTCTTGTCGCATGGATGGGGTGGACCATGAACTCCCAGACACAATCGCTGCAGACCAATACGCCATCGCGCACGGCCACGGCGGTCTTCGGTGGCGGATGCTTCTGGTGTATGGAGGCCCTGTTTGAAACGATTCCGGGGGTCTTGTCCGTCACCAGCGGATATGCCGGCGGTCATGTCCCCCATCCCACGTATAAACAGGTCTGCAGCGGCACCACGGGTCACGCCGAGGTGATTCAGGTGGTTTACGACCCGGCTCGCATTCGTTACGAGGATTTGTTGGAGGCCTTCTGGGAAGCGCATGACCCCACGACCCTGAATCGGCAGGGGAACGACGTGGGACCCCAGTATCGCTCGATTATCTTGTACGCGGACGAGTCCCAGCGCCAGGCCGCGGAACGTTCGAAGGCCCGGGCAGCGAAACGCTTCTCGCGGCCCATCGTCACGGAGATTGTCCCCCTTGATCGGTTTTACCCCGCGGAGGCCTATCACCAGGATTACTTTCGCAAGAATCCGACGGAGGCGTATTGCCAGCTTGTGATTCGGCCCAAACTGGAGAAGTTTCAAAAGCGTCACACGTCGCGGTGAAGCTCCGCGGGACACGATTCCTGCCGGGCCCATAACGCCGGCCCCGTGGCCCGGGGGCGCTAAAGGGAGGCAGTGTGGCGGCCTTTGTGGAGCCGTTGGGTGGGAATCGGAAAACGGAGCCAGGGGCGATGGGCAAGCCGGACTCGTCGAGGTACGGCTGCTGGGTCGATCCCAACCCCTGCGCGAGGGAAGGGGCGGAGGGACCACCCTGCGGGATCCTGCGGTGGTAGAGTGCTTCTGATTTGCTTTGCTGCATCGAGCGGGGTTCCGCCCCGCCAGGGCCGAGGTTCCCGCGGCATAACTTCAGGGATGCTCCTGTCGCAGGGACGCAAAGAAGACACGAGGGCTTGCGAGGATCCTGGGAGGGCGTGAAGCATCGGAAGTTCTCGCGCCTCTGCATTTCCAGGTGCCGCCCGCCCCGGAGTGGTTTGCCGGAGACCGACCGCAACGCCGAGAGGTGGGGGCCGGAGCAGGACCCTTTGGAGTCCGGCTTCCGGCCGGGGGATCCGCACCACGGCGCTCGGCGGGTTCAGACAATCAGCAAGCGTGTTGTCCCGCGGAATCGCATCAGCCGCCCTGCATTGCTCGGCGAATTCTCCCGCTCGCGACGGTCACTTGCGCCGTGCTCTTGATCCGAGCCAGTGGGCAGGCCTGGTTGCGCACCGGTGGGTCCGGCACTTGTCGAGCCACTGCCAAGAATTGGATCGGGGGTTGGTGCAGGGACAGCCTGGGGACGGGGCTGAGCCGGCACAACACGCGGGGTTTCGCGGAGGGGCTCTGTTGCCGGGGCCGCAATGTTTGTTTCCGGGGCTGGCAGGGGTGGACGACCAGGTTTGCGCGAGTTGCGGGTGGGTGGCCGGTTCCACGGCCCTGGCCGGGCCTGTCGCTTGACACGCTCCGGGGAAGGTGTTTGCGTGGGCGCATGCATGCATCAGGGTCCGGTCCACTCATGAACCCGGCGCTTCGCCTGATTGTGGTGTTGGGATGCTGGATGGGGACCCCGGGAACACCCGGCGAGGCCGCGAGCCCGGCCGACACGCAGATCACCTGCCTGTCGATCCGTGTCAATCGTGGTACGGAACCGTTCGATCTGTTCGCTCTGGATTTTTCGTCGCTGCCCGATCGGATCAACGGGGAGCTGTTCCCGGTCTGGGGCGCGGATCGGTACACCCACGGCGCTTTGTTGACGCTTACCGACCTGGCCTGGTTCGAAGAGGTAAGGGGCAACCTGTTGCTCGAAATCCCTCTGCAGGACGACGACAGGAACGGTGTTCCCGATTTTTTCGAGGTCCGCCGCGCGGTCCTGTGGCAGGGCAGTGGAATTTATCAGTTGCAAGGGTACGGCTCCGGTTCCGTGGAAGCGCGATGGACACGAGCAGCCGGCGATGCCACCGGAACCTGTGTGCTGAACCTCAAGATCAACCCGTTTCAGTCTCTGGCGGTTTTCACTCACAGGTTCGAGCTGCTGGAGTATCGGGGCAGGCTGAGCTATGCGAACGGTCCCCGCGAAATTGAGGGGTATGTCGAACTCCACGGTGCGGGGCGGCCCGGCGCCCGGTGGACCGGGCCGGTGCGGTTGCATCGAACTCCGGAGGCTCCCGCGGTCGAACTGATTCTTCTCCCGGGGGCCTGGACGAACGAATGGGACCAACCCCTCCCGTATCCCACGAACCATCTCGTTCGCGACGTTCGCACGGCCACCAACTACGCGGGCTATTTCGACTTCGAAGACGGGGAACCGGCCACGCCCGAACCGGATTATCTGACCTGGATCTGGACGGTGGCCGACCCGAATGATACGGATGGCGACGGCATCCCGGATCTGAGCGAGGATCCGGAGGCGTTGCCCGGGCCGGTGCGGTTGTGGATTCGGAAACAGGGCGATGCATGGGAACTTGCTGTTGAAAGCGCGCGGCTGGGGCTTTGTCAGGTGTTCGAGGCCACCAACCTCGAGAACCCGTTCTGGCAACCGGTCTTGACCGTGCCTCTTACCAACGCGAGCCAAACGATTCTGCGGATTCGTCCCGGCGCATCGCCCCGCTTTTGGCGGGTACGGGTGGATTAGGCGAACCGCTGCGCGCGGGTTTCCCAGGCAGGCTCCCTTGCCATGTTGACCGAAGCACAAAAGCGGGCAGTCGAAGCTCCGGGCAACGTCCTGGTGATGGCCGGGGCGGGCACCGGCAAAACCCGAACCCTGGTCGAGCGGGTGCTGCGGGTGCTGGTCCCGCCAGAGGATTCGGATCGGCTCACGGCCGGGGTGGAGCGGGTGTGCGTGACCGACTTGCTGGTCGTGACCTTTACCGAGGCGGCGGCGGCCGAACTGCGCGAACGAATTCGGCAGCGATTGGAGACCCTGGCGGGGCAGGAAACGGACCTCTTCTGGCACCAGCAGCTGGCCCTGCTCGACAACGCGTTTATCGGGACGCTGCACAGCTTCTGTTACCGGCTCGTCACCGAGCATTACGCCGAGTTGCACCTGGATCCGAAGCTGGTCGTGTTGGATGCCGGTGAGGCCGCGTTACGAAGCCATGAAGTGTTTCATGAGCTCCTGGAAGAGGTTTTGAGCGAAAGCTCTCCCCGGGCGGAGGCGCTGCGCTTTGTGTTTCGGGAGTATTTCGACGCGAATGAAGCGCGGCTGCGCGACCAGGTGCTTCGCGTGCATGCCTACAGCCAAAGTTTGGCAGACCCGGATGCCTGGTTCGAATCCCAGAAAGCCTACCTGGAGGATTCCAACCCCACACGTTGGCGCGAGTGGCTGCAAGAGGCTTTTCGTGCCTGGCAGGCGCGTTGGAAGGAGTGCATTCTGGCGCTATCCCCGGACGATTCAGGGGCCGCGTGTTGGCGGGAGCTCCTGGACCGGTCTGCGGCGCAGGAACCACCGGCCGGGTTCCTGGAGGATTGGGCGGTCCGCTACCGCCGTTTTCAAGCCGCTCTGGCGAAGCCTGCGAAAGGTCGTTCAACGCCCAATGCCCGTGGCGGGGATTTGAGACGCTGCCTGGAGGAGCTGCAGTTTCTGGGTTCCCTGCTTCCTGCAGCTGCCGGAAGTTCTCCGGAGGGTTCCCGGACGGATCCGCTGGGGCAGGACTGGGAGCAAATGCGCAAACCCATGGCGGCTCTGCTCGACCTCGTCCGGCGCTTTGACGAGGCCTATACCGCCGCCAAGCGTCAACGGGGCGAACTGGACTTCGCCGATCTGGAGCAGATGGCGCTGACGTTGCTCTGGGACCGCCGCAACCAGCGTCCCCGCCCCCTGGGAGAGCGTTTGCAACACCGGTTCCGCTGGGTCTTCGTGGACGAGTACCAGGACATCAATCCCGCCCAGGACCTGATCCTGCGCGCGGTCAGTCGTACTGCCGACCCGCCCAACCGCTTCCTGGTGGGCGACGTCAAGCAGAGTATCTACCGGTTCCGACGAGCCGACCCGGCCATTTTCCGGCAATATGCGGAAGCGTGGGCCCGGGCGGAGGACAGTCATGTGGTGCAGTTGACGGAGAATTTCAGAAGCCGGGCGGGATTGCTGGAGTTCGTCAACGAGGTGTTTTCCGTTTTGATGCATCCGGAGGTGGGTGGGGTGACTTATGGGCGCGAAGCCTGGTTGCGGAGTCCGTTGCCTCCGGAGAGTCCCCATGCGGACGAACAAAATGATCCGCCTGTGGAAATTCATTTGTGGACTCCGCCGCGCAAGGGCGCGACCGGGGCCGGAGAGGCGGTGTCGACGGAGGATGCGGAAGCGCCGGCCGAGGAGTTCAGCAAGGCCGAACGAGAGGCCAGGTTTCTTGCCGGGCGGCTGCGCCAGTTGCGCCAGGAACCACTCTGGGTGCGCGACCCGCAAACCGGTGAGCGCCGGCCGGTCCGTTACTCGGACATGGCGGTGTTGTTGCGATCGCCATCGCCGAAGATCGAGGCGTATGTGCGGGCCTTCGAGGCGATGCATGTGCCCCTGGAGGTCGCGCGGCGCGGGTTCTTCGAGACCCGGGAGGTGGCGGACCTGATCCACCTGCTCCAAATCCTGGATAATCCGCTGCAGGACCTGCCCCTGTTGGCGGTCCTGCGGTCGCCGCTGGTGGGACTGTCCCTGGACGAACTGGCGTGGATCTGTCGTCAGGACCGATCCTTGCCGGTCTGGTTGCGTCTTCACCGCTGGCTCGCGGCAGCTGGGAAGGAAGATCCGGCGGGCCCGGATCTGCGTGCGACGCGGCTGGTGCTGACGCGTTTCCTGCGCCGATACGAGCGGTGGCGTCAGCTGGCCCGTCAGGGGTCCGTAAGTCGATGTCTGGAGGAGATCCTGAACGAGACGTGTTATTTGGCGTGGATCGCCACCCAGCCCCGCGGCCGACTGGCCCGACAGCACGTGGAGTGGTGTCTGGAATGGGCGCGGCAGTACGACCGCTCCCGCGGCGAAGGACTCCATCATTTCCTGGCTCGAATGGAGGACTTCCAGGAAGAGGCCATCGAGCCGGAAGTGCCGTCAACCCCGGGGGTCGACGCCGTTCGGCTCCTGAGCATCCATCAGAGCAAGGG
>JAOADM010000061.1 GCA_026417315.1 Limisphaera sp. | reverse complement strand
GCAGGGCGTCGTACCAGTACTGCGCGAACTCTTCGTAGAGGAACCGGCCATCGCGGTGGGCCAGGGTTCCTCCGTCGCCGGTCTGTCCGTTGCTTTTCAGAAAGGCGGGCGGGGCCCACGAACTCATGAGCACCGGCACGGGCCGCTGCAAGATGCGCTCGGCCCGTGCGACGAATTCGAACGCGGACGTATCCGGTGCGTTCGTGTAACGGAACCAGTTTCCCAACCGGAGCAGGGAAAGGTTCAGCCCGGCGAAGGCGTGTTGATAAATCTCTTCCTTGTACGGGTGGGCGGTGATCCAGCCGTTGTAGAAGCAGAGGGCACCGCCGATGCCTTCGATCGTCTGGTGAGGGCGCGCGGGATCGATGCGAATCAGGGAGGCCGCGGCAGCACCGCCGACGAGAAGGAAACAAGTGATACCCACGACCAGCACTCGATGGATCGCGGATGTCCGGCCCCACCTCACGGCCGGGAACATACCAAAGCAGGAATCATTGGCAAACCGGAGCGCAGCGGGTCTTCGGTCGCTGAAGTCGTGTCGCTCACCCTCCTTGACACGGGCGAGGCAAGAAAGTTGGCGTCGAGGGGCACCCTCGCCCCGAGGGATCCTGGAGCTCCCGACCGCACTTGTGCCTCAAGGTCACGGGAGCCGCCGGGCGACCGACCGGGAGTCAAACCATGTCGCCCGCGTCTCTGTGGGTTTGTCCTCTGGCGACTGCCCGAGTCGGGCGCCTTGGGGGGCAGCGCCCCTTTGCGGCCGCGCTTACCGGAGAAAGTTCAGCAGGGACTGTCGGAGGATGGCGGCGCCGCTCTGGAGGGCGGCCTGGTAGGCGTACTGGGCCTGATTGAGCCGCACGAGGGTTTCGGCCAGGTCGGCATCCACCTCGCGCGACACCGCCTGATCGAGCGCCATGAGCCGTTTGTCGGCGAGGCTCGCGGCCGTTTCGATGCGGGTCTGCAGGGCACCCTGGTTGCCGATGTGATAAAGCAGATTCTCCTCGTCTTGAAGGAGGGCGGGTCGGACGGTTCGAGCAATGGCGTCGGTGTCGCCTGCCAGGAGGCGGTCCTGGAGGGCGATGAGATGCGCGAAGAGATCGGCGCCGGTGCGGCTGTCGGCGACAAGGCCGCGCGGCCCGGTGCCCGTGGGATTGGCTCCGGGGATGTCGAGGGCGAGGGTGACGGCCTGTTCGATGGGGGTGGACGCGATTTCCGTGTTGCCCTGGTAGGTGACGGATGTCACGCGACCATCGGCATCCGTGGCCAGCACAAAAGGAGGTTGATCGGTACGGGTGCCGCCGAAGAGGTAGGCGCCGCGGTGTTTTTGGTTCAGGATCTGAACGGCGTGTTGGATGAGCTGGGTGACTTCGGCGGCGTAGATGCGGAGTTCATCCCGGGAGCGGGTGCCATCGGCGAGGGTGGCCAGTTCGGTGGCGCGGTCCGACACCTTCTTGAGGGCTTTGAGAGCATCGAACGTGACGTTGGCGCGTTCCTTGAGGGTGTCGAGGTTGGCCCGATATTGCTGCAGGGTGGCCGCTTCGGCGTGGAGGCCGAGGGCGCGCTGGATGGCGGCGGGATCATCCTCCGGGTTTTGGATCCGTTGGCCGGTGGCGACCTGGGTTTGGAGGCGGTACTGACGTCCGGTCAACGAGTTGAGCTGCTGGAGCAGCGATTGGGCGAAGGTGTTGCCGGTGACGCGCATGGCCGGGGAGCTCGAGGGTGGGGTTAACGTTTCAGGCCGAGGACGGTGTCGAGCATTTCGTCGAGGGTGACAATGAGTCGTGCCGAGGCTTCGTAGGCTTTTTGGAAGCGGATGAGGTCGGTCATTTCCTCGTCGATGGAAACGCCGCCGAGGGCGTCCCGTTGTCGATGGAGCAGGTCGAGGACGACGCGGTGATCGGCGATTTGGCCGTTGGCGTTGCGGAGGGCCAGGCCGAGTCGGGCGACCAACTGGCTGTAATGCTCCTGGAAGGTGCGATTGTCGAGGGCGGCGAGGGGTTGATCGGCCAGTTGCGCCAGAGCGAGTGCAACGGCGTTGTCGCCGGGCGCGCCGGGGGCGCCTGCGGCCTGAATGCGGGCCGGGTTGTCGGCCAGGGCGGGGTTGACGGCGATGGTGCGGGCGTCGGTGCCGGTGAAGAAATCGGCGCCCGTCTGGTTGGTCAGGCTGTAGCCGGTGCGATGAAGGTCGTTGACTTGGGTGATCAGCTCGCCGGCCAGGGTGTCGAGGTCGGCCCGCAGCTCGGCCAGGGTGGTGTCGCGGACCTGGATTGTGCCCGCGAGGGAACCGGAGACCGGATCCAGCGCCGTGCCGTCGCCGGTCGTTCGCAACCGGAGTCGGCCATTGCCCGGGTCGTAAGTCTCGATCTGCTCGACGACGTTGCGATCCGCGACCAGGGTGGTGCCGTTGACCGAGACGGTGACCGTGCCGTTGGAGGCCAGGCTGGTCTGGATCGCCACGTACTTGCTGAGTTCTTCGAGCTTCTGCTGGCGGGTGTCCCGCAGGTCGTTGGCGATGCCGCCGAGGGGAAGCTCGGCATTGACGATCTGGTCGTTCAGACGGGCGATGTCGGCCAGCAACTGATTGACGGTGGCGACGTCGCGGGTCAGGGCGGCGTTCAGTTGGTCGGTGAGCTGGTCGAGTCGGGTGGCGATCTGGTTGAAGCGGCTGGACAGGGTTTGCGCTTGAGCGACGAGAACCTGGCGTTCGGGCAGCGAATGCGGCGCGGCGGCCACGGCGCGAAACGCGTTGAAAAGCCCGGTCAGTTCATTGGCCAGGCCGGTGACGGTTCCGGCCTCGGCGACGGCGGCGGACCCGTTGAGCCCCTGGGCGGTCCGATCGATTTGCTCGCCGAGGCTGGCCTGGGCGGTTTGCAGGGCGCTTTGTTGGGCGGTCCAAAAACCGCCGACGCTCACCTCGTTTTGAACGTGGGCGTCCAGAAGGGCACTGCGCATCTGGCGGATGGCCACGGCTTCGACGCCGGTCCCTTGAGGCCCGATGAGGCTGGGCAGGGTGGGGGCACTTTGGAGAATGACCTTCTGGCGGGCGTAGGCGGGATTGTTGACGTTGGCCAGGTTTTGGCCGGCCACTTCGACGCCCAGTTGCTGGGTTTGCAGGGCGCGCGCGCCGAGGTTCAGCGTGCCGAAGAGTCCGAGCATGGTATCAACCCACGGCGTTGAACAGGGTGGAGGCGGACCAGGGAGGTGCAGCGGGCAGGTTTCCGTTTCCGCCGTACGTGAGGGGCGCGCTGCCCGGGAACAGTGCGGTCAGAAGCCGTTGCATGAGCTCCACGGCCCGGTGCAGAAGCAGATGATTCTGGCGGGCGCGTTGTTGGACGCGGACCAGCAGGTCGTTGTTTTCCTGGACCAGGGCCTGGACCAGGGGCTGGTAATCGGCCGGCAACTGCGGGATCAGCTCGGCGAAGGAGGCGGACTCGGGCAGACCCAGGCGGGCGGCCAGTTGTCGGCGGCAGGCGTCGCGGTGATCGCGGGCCTGTTGAAGGAGACGGGCCTGGGTCTGAATGGCACCGACGGTTTGAAGAAGATCGTCGGTGCGCCGATTCAGGACGCTGTCCTGCTGCTGGTCCAGCAGGGCGAGCATTTCGCCGTAGTGTTGCAGCTCCTGGCGCAGGGCCTCGATGAGTTCGGTCAAAGGCTCGTTCATGGACGCTCAAAGGGGACGCCGCCGCGAGCCGGGAACGGAGGTTCTGCCGGTCGGGTGCTGGCGGGACGACCGGCAGGGGAGGCGGGAGGCAACGCGGTGTCCGTTCCCGGCTGCGCGGTGGCGAAAACGGTGGGGGAGGCGGAGGCGCTGCGCGGAAGGAGCTGTTGCTGGAGGCTCCGGGCCAGGCCCAGCGTTCCACTGCGCGCGATGGCCTCGGCCAGTTGCTCACAGAAGAGGTCCCGGTAAATCCCGGCCGCCGCCGACTCCTCGGTCAGGCTGGAAACAATGACGGGCTGCTGGGTCTGTCGCAGGATCTGACGCACCAGGAGGGCTTCGAACTGGCGGCTGGCCTCGGCCACTTTTTCCTGCTCGCTCAGGTGCGGGCTTTGCACCAGTCGTTCCAGCGGAGGCGGGGCGGAGGTCAGGGCCGGGACGGGGGCGGGGCTCATGGTTCAACGGATGATCAACTCGGCCTGCAGGGCGCCGGCCTGTTTGAGGGCCTGGAAAATGGCCATGATGTCGCGCGGGGTAACCCCGAGGCTGTTGAGCGCGCTGGCCACCTGCTCGACGGTTGGCAACTCCGGCAACGCCACCAGACCCGCCTTGTTCTCGGTGACCTCGGTGGTAGTGCTGGGGGTGACGACCGTGGTGCCGGCCCCGAGGGGATTGGGTTGAGAGACGCTCAGCGTGGAACTGACGTTGATGGTGATGTTGCCGTGCGAGATGGCGCAGTGGGCGATGCGGATGCGGGAGGTGGCCACGATGGTGCCGGTGCGTTCGTTGATGATGATGCGGGCCGGCGTGTCCGGCTGCACCTCCACCGCTTCCAACTGGGCCACAAAATCGACCGGACGCGCCCGCCAGGGCTCGGGCAGGGTGACGCGCACGGAGGTGGCATCCACGGCCTCGGCCGCGTTGGTGAAAAGGTTGTTGATGGCCTGCGCGATGCGGGAGGCGGTGGTGAAGTCCGGCTCACGCAGCAGCAGCTCCAGGGAATTGTCGCGGACGATCTGAGTGGGGATTTCGCGTTCGACCAGGGCCCCGCCGATGATGGTGGCGACGGTGGGATGATTCTTGGTCACGGTGGCGCCGCCGGCGCCGCCCTGGCCGCCGGTAAAGCCGCCCACCGCCAGCGGCCCCTGGGCCACGGCGTACACGCGGTTGTCCGCCCCCAACAGCGGCGTTTGCAAAAGGACGCCGCCCTGGAGCGACTTTGCGTCTCCCATGGAGGCCACCTGCACGTCCAGGCGGGTGCCGGGTTTGGCGAAGGCGGGAATGTCCGCCGTGACCATGACGACGGCGACGTTTTTGGCGGAGAGCGTGGTGGGCGGAACATTGATGCCGTAGCGCTGCAGCATGTTGGCGATGGTCTGCTTGGTGTACACCGGATCCTTGTCGCCATCGCCGGCCAGCCCCACGACCAGGCCGAACCCCACCAGTTGATTGTCGCGTGCCCCAGCAATCATGGCCAGGTCGCGGACCCGCACGCCGGCGCCCCAGGCGGGCCATGCAAGCATCAGGACCACCGCACCCAGGGCCACCGCCCGGGCCCGGGTTTGTTGCAACCATTCGTGCAGCCGCGGTTTTGCGGCGCCCCGTCGCGCGGCCGGGCCGCCCGCGAAGCAGCGCACCGGCGCGGGGGGAGTCGCGGCCCAGAGAACCGTCAGGCGGAAGGCCCTCCTCGCTGAGGGAGGGGCTGCGCTTTCACCCTGCGGTTGGGGCATGACAGTCCACATGACTCAAAACGGGGTGATTTTGTCCCAGAGCCGGCTGAACCAACCCTTGCGCTGGCTGTCGATCAAGGTGCCCTTGCCGATGATCTCGATTTTGGCATCGGCGATGTTGTAGCTGTACACGGTGTTGTTGGGCAGGACGTCCTCGGGCCGGACGATGCCGCGCAGGACCATCGTTTGGATTTCGTTGCCCACGACCGTTTCGCGCCGGCCCTCGATGATCAAATTGCGGTTGGGCAACACCTCGATCACCTGAACGGCGGCCCGGGCGGTGATGCGCTCGGAGTTGGCGACGGAACCGCCCCCGCTGAACTGGTTCTTGCTGTTCCGTCGCAACGCCGGCAACTGCCCCCGCCGCGTCAGCAACGGACTGGCGGTGGGACTGTAGAAAAAGGCGCTCAGGCCTGCGTCCATGCCCGACTCTCGCGTGGTGGCCGTCTTGTTGTCTTTGGCGGTGACCGTGCTTTCCTGCACCAGCACCGTCAGAATGTCGCCCACTGCCAGGGCCCGCTTGTCCGCGTACATGGAGCGGGAAACCTCGTCCCGCCAAAGCGACTGGGCCTGCGCGGGCGGGTGCAGAATCGTGACCACAGCCCCGGCCAAGAGGACCGGAGCGAGGCAGCGAAAACCGGGTAAGGACGGGATACGTCGCATGGTTAGAGCGAGACCTGAACAGTCTGGGCATCGATCACGCGGCCATAGAGGTCGCGTCGGCTGACCGGGTTGCGGATGCGCACGATCTGGCCCGGCGCACCGTCCTCGAGGGCCTCGACCTTGAGACTGATGCGCAAGGCCCCGTCTTGCAGCACGGCGTCCGCCAGTTGCCCGCGGCGAATCACCGGCCGGGGTCGGACGGCCCGGGCCAGCACCGGAGCGCCGGCCGGGATTACATCGGCGGCCTCGAGTTCGACCGGACTCGGGCGGTCGAGGTCGGCCAGGGGTTCTCGCAGGGTCAGGACGTCGCGGGTTTCCCGGACCAATTCCGCCTCGCGCAAGGGCGTCCCGCGGCGGATCGTGGTGCGGGCGACCCAGACCTCCCGCCACAGCCGCGCCTGCACCGCGGTTTGCCAAACCCCCAGGGACCGGTCGCCGCTCTTGAGCTCGAAACGCAGAATGAACTGCGGGCTCAGCCCCGTGGCGGGCAGTTCTCGCACGACCAGCTCGAGTGGTCCCTCGGGGACCTTCACCGGCGTCCAAGGGCGCAGGAGCTGCAGTTCGAGCCGACCCTGTTCCGGGTCGAGCCGCTCCTGCAGAGCGCGGGTCAGGAGCAGGACCAGTTCGTTGCTGCTCAGGGTCAGGGGCACCGCGGGCGCGATGAGCCCGGCCGCAACCGAATCCGTGGCCTGCGAGCGCGCGGCGACTTCGGACGGCACGACATGGGCGCCGTGCCACGCGGATGGGTCGGATGACGCGGGCTCGCCGGCTCGAAGGGAGCCGGCGAACCCGCCGTCCAGGCAGGCACAGCAAATCAGCAAACCTGCGAGCACCGTCGAACCCGGCCGGCCGCCTGCCGGGGCGGGGAACCGACGTATTTGCGCGAAACCGGTCATGGCCAGAAGGACGGACATCACCGCCGCAGGTTGTTGGACTGTTGCATCATCTCATCGGCCGCTTGAATCGCGCGCGCGTTCACCTCGTAGGCGCGCTGGGCCAGAATGAGGTTCACCATTTCCTCCACAACTTTGACGTTGGAAAGCTCCAGATATCCCTGTTCCAACTCGCCGAAGCCGTTTTCGCCGGGATTGCCCAGCTCCGGCGGGCCGGAGGCGAGGGTTTCGCGGAACAGGTTCCGTCCGATGCTCTCGAGTCCGGCCGGGTTGTTGAAGCGGACCAGTTGCACGCGGAAGGTGGTGTTGCCGTTGGGGCCACTGTAGGTCACCTCGCCGTTGGGCGAGATGGTGATGTTGGTGGTGCCGGGGGGCACGGCCTGGAACCCGCCCAGCAGGGTGAAGCCTTCGCTGGTGACGATGCGGCCGTCGGACGCGGTTTTGAACGCGCCGGCGCGGGTGTAGGCGCGCGACCCATCCGGCAGTTGCACCTCGAAAAATCCGTCGCCCTGAATGGCCACGTCGAGCCGCTCGCCCGTCTGGGTCAACTCGCCGGTGGTGAAGATGCGCGCCGTGGCCACGGGTCGGGACCCCTGCCCCACTTGCAGGCCCGTGGGCAACAGGTTGCCCTGGCCGCTTTCCGAGCCGGGCGCACGGAGCGTCTGGTACAGCAGTTCCTGAAACTCGACCTTGCTTTTCTTGAACCCGGTCGTGTTGACGTTGGCCAGGTTGTTGGCGATGACGTCCAGGTTCAGTTGCTGCGATTCCATGCCCGCAGCGGCAGAGTAAAGAGCGCGCAACATGGCAATCTCCGAGAGCGGACAGATTCAGATCAACCCGGATTTCCCAATTCCGCAATCACGCGGCCCATGCGTTCGTCCTGCGCCTGCAGGACGCGTTGATTGGCTTCGAACAGGCGCAGCGTGGTGATCAGGCTGGCCATTTCGTTGAGCGGCGAAATGTTCGAGGACTCCCGGGCTCCCTGGATCACCCGGGACTGTCGCGCCGGCTGCGCCACCAGCGCGGGATCGTCGGCCAGGAACAACCCGGCGGGCAGCGGACGCAACCGATGCGGATCGTCGAACTCCACCAGGCGCAGTTGACCCCGCGCCTCCTGTCCCTGAAACACCTGCCCCTCCGGCGTAATCGACAGGGTCTCCCGGTTGGCCGGATCCAGTTGAATGGGGCCGTTCAAGCCCATGACCCGGTACCCGTGCTGGGTGACCAGGTAACCCTGGGCGTCCACATGGAACTGGCCCCGCCGCGTGTAGGCCAAGGTGCCGTCCGGCAGTTGCACCTCGAAAAAGGCCGGGCCGTCGATCGCCAGGTCCGTGGGGGACTCCGAGGCGGTGATCTCCCCGGGTGAAAAATTCGTGCCCACGGACACGCGTGGGATGTGGAAGCGATTGCCGGGGGCCTGCGGCGCGCCGGAAGCGAACCCGGCGGCGACCGTGGAGAAGGAGGTCTCCAGGCGCCGCGCGCCCGGCACGGCGCTCATGGCCAGGTTCTGCGTAATCAGCTCCTGGACCCGCGCATGAGCGTTCATCGCGGCTGCGGCCTGGTAGAGGCTCACATTCATGCACCCGGCTGCAGAGCAGTGCATGTGCCAGCCACCGTTCCCGCCGCAGAAGCCCACGGAACGCACTGCCGGCTGGCAAAAGCTGCCACCTCCGACTGCAGCTTTTGCCGGGCTGCGGATCGCCCGGAGGCGACCGGCCGGGCCCGCACACACCCGCCCTCAACGAGGGTCACCTCCGGCTCGTGCCGTTTTCCACCGCGCCAGCCCCCGGGCATAGTCCTCCGGCGTGTCGAAGTCGAGCAGCGGCGACGCATCCGGCGCAGGCCATTCGCGCACTTCGGCTGCATGCGCTTCCAGCAGCCCCCGCAAGCCCACCCCGTCGAACCGACTCAGCACCTCGGCCCGCAGTTCCGCCGCGAAGATCAGCGGATGCCCGCGCCGCCCCTGCCACACCGGGACCGTGATCTTCCCGCCCAAACGCTCATGGCCGGTGAGCAGTCCGCGGATCAACTCCGCCGTCAATCCCGGCAGGTCGGCCGGGCTGACGGCGAATGCGTCCGCGTCTTTCGGCGCTGCGGACAACCCGCAGCGCACCGAGCGCAGCATCTCGCCTTCGGGGTCCGGGTTCTCCACAAGCCGCACGGGTCGCCCGGTCAGGGCCGCTCGCAGCGCCTCGCTCCCCGGTCCCACAACCACCAGCACCGGATCCAGCCCCGCACCCAAAAACGCGTCCGCCACCGTGGCCAACACCGTGGAATGCCCCCATGGCAACAGCAACTTGGGCTGGCCCATGCGCCGGGCGCGACCCGCTGCCAGAAGAATGCCACAGGTTCGCACGACTCGAGTCCAGGGGTCAGGAGGCTGCGTCCAGCCGAATGGGCATCTGCCGGATCCTCCGTCCCGTGGCCTGCGCCACGGCGTTGGCGATGGCGGGGGCCACCGCCACGATGGGAGTTTCACCACCGCCCGCACTCTCCAGATCCGGCCGGTCCAGCAGATGGACCTCCAACTCGGGCACATCGGTAAATCGCGGCACGCGATACCGACTCAGAGCCGCGTTGGCCACCCGGCCGTTGGCAAATCGCATCTCCTCCCACAGAGCCGGGCCCAGTCCCATCAGGATGCAGCCTTCCACCTGGGCCCTCAGGTTCTCCGGGTGAAGGATCGCTCCACATTCGAAGACCTGACAAACTTTGCGCACTTCGATGCGACCCTGGGGTTCGTCCACGGCCACTTCCACACAGGCCGCCACGTAGGAGCCTTTCTCGGTCCCGCAGGCCAGCCCGTAGCCCACGCCGGGCGGACGGGACTTCGTTTTTTCGGTCCAGCCAAAGCGACGAGCAGCCTCCTCCAACACCGTCCGAAGTCGTCCGGCCGGCAGGTGCGCTCGTCGGAACTCCAACGGATCCTGCCCCGCCATCGCAGCCAGTTCGTCCATGGCCGATTCGCGGGCGAAATGATTGGCGGTCGCCGCCAGGACGCGATACGAGCCCTGGCGCATGGGCGAGCGCGCCGCCACGAATTGGCAATGCGACCGACCCACGTTGTACGGCGTGTCCAGGGCTGCGCGCCCGGAGTTGATGTTGATGAAGTGCCACGATGTCAGCCGGCCGTCGGGACCGAGGGTTGCCTCCACGTCGATGACCGCCGCCGGTCGGAAATACGCCCAGGTAAACTCCTCAGTTCGCGTCCAGTGCACCAGCACGGGGCGCCGGGCCGCACGCGCCAATCGAGCGGCCTCGATGCCCGCTTCCGCCGTGTGTTTGCCGCCAAACCCGCCCCCGAAATCGGGCACGACAACCCGCACCTTCTCCAGCGGCATCCCCAGGGCACGTGCCAGCTCGTTCCGACATCCAAACGGATTCTGCGTGCCCATCCACACGGTCAGGTGGTCTCCCTCCCACTCGGCCAGGGCCGCGCGCGTCTCCATGGGAACATGCTGCACATACGCCACATGATACGTGGCCCGCAACCGCCGGCTCGCCGCGGCCCACTCTTCGGCAAACGGATTGGCGGGGACGCCACCCTCCACGTTGCGCCGCAAATATTCATACACGGCGCGGCTGGATGGATGCGGCGATTCCGACCATTCGGCCGTGGCGGCCAACGCCTTCAGGGCCCGTTGCGCCGCCGCACTCGTCGGCGCCGCCACGCCCACGAAATCCCCCTCGCGCACCGCCAACGACCCGGGCACGGCCTTCTCGGCGGCCGAAAGGTTCACCGAAACCAGGCGCGCTCCGTAGGCCGGAGGACGCAAGACGCGGCCGTACCACATCCCCGGTCGGCGCAAGTCCGAAGGATAACGATGGGTTCCGGTGACCAGGTCGCGCGCGTTCGGACGAGTGGCGGAACGGCCCAGAACCTGCCATTGCGACGCCGGCGTCAGCTCCACCCGGGCGGGCACCGGTTGTTGCCATGCAGGATCGTCCGCGGCCAGTCGCGCCGCGTCCGCATAGCCGAGGGAGCGTCCCGACTCCGGATGTCGGACCTTCCCCTCCTCCACCTTCAGCCCTGCGACATCCACCTGCCATTGACGCGCCGCCACTTGGCGCAACCACTCCCGCGCTGCCGCGGCCGCACGACGGACGGCAGGGACCGTCGCCGGGGTTGTGCGGCTGCCGGCGGTGATCCCGTCATCCGGTACTTCTGCCGTGTCGGCGAGCACCACCCGGATCTGCTCGGGGCGCACGCGGAGCTCCTCCGCAGCCGCCAGGGTCAGCTCCGTGCGCGCCCCCTGGCCGCACTCCACCTTGCCGCAAAACAGGGTGATCGTGCCGTCCTCGCCCAGGTGAAGACGCGCGCCCAACGGCAGACCGTCGGCCCGGGCACCTGACCCCGTTCGACGCGCCTGGGCCCAGACCCCCGTCTCCGTGACCACCCAAATGACCCCTGCCCCCAGCCATTGCAGGAACTCCCGCCGGTCCAGGGTCATTCCGAAACCGGACTCCGAAGTGTCCGGGCGCCGGCCCGCGCCCGAGCTCAAAACCTCGGCACTCATGGTTCCCTCCGCCACAGCTCAGCCGCCCGCCGCACCGCCCGCAGGATTCGCGGGTAACCGCAGCACCGACACAGGTTGCCATTCATCCACTCGAGGATTTCCTTCTCCGTGGGATGTGGCCGCTGCTGCAACAACGCCACCGCGGACAGGATCATCCCGGGGGTGCAATACCCGCACTGAAAGGCCTGCTCCTGCAGAAAGGCCTCCTGCACGGGATGCAACCGATCCTGGATGGCCAGGCCCTCGATGGTGGTGACGGTTTTGCCCGCAACCTCTTCGATGGTCACCGTGCAGGCGTGAGCGCGTTGGCCGTTGACCAGAACGGTGCAGGCGCCGCACTGACCTTCGCCGCAACCGTATTTGGTGCCGGTCAAACCCAGGTCCTCTCGCAAGACCTCCAACAACGAACGCCCCGGCTCGCTTGCCACCGTGCGCCGTTCGCCGTTCACCACCAGGCTGTAACTCGTTTCCATAACCGGCTCCTGCCCCGCCGCGCGCGCCCGGGCGTGTGGACGGCCCGGATCGTGCCGCTCCGACAGCTGCCTGACAGACCGCTCTTACGCTAGCCCCGGGCCCGGCACCGGTGCAATGCCTTTTCCGGACGCGGCCTGGGGCAAAAGCGGACTTTCGTGCCCCCGGGACGAACACCGTTGGCAAAAACGCGGGCAGGGCTCATGCTGGAGCGGGTGCAGCGTGGGGTCCGTCTATGGAAGTCCTGATCACAGGAGCCACGGGATTCGTCGGCCGGGCCGTGGCGCGCCGGCTGGGACGAGCGGGCCATGTCCTGCGCGCCCTGGTGCGGAATCCGGCCTCGGCTCCTGCGCAAGAGCTGGCGCAGAGCAGCGCGGTGCGATTGTTCGCCGGGGATGTCCTGGATCCCGACGCGGTGAACCGCGCCGCCGCGGGGACGCAGGCTGTCGTGCATCTGGTCGGGATCATCCGTGAATGCGGCCGGCAAACGTTCGAAAACCTGCACGTGCGGGCCACCGAGCACGTGCTGGCCGCGGCCCGGACCGGCGGAGCGCAGCGGTTCGTTCACATCAGTGCCCTCGGCACCCGACCGCAGGCGCGGTCGCGGTATCACCAAACCAAATGGGAGGCCGAAGAACGCGTCCGCCGCAGCGGGTTGACCTGGAGCATTCTCCGGCCGTCGCTGATCTACGGGCCGGGCGATCAGTTCATGAACCGGTTCGACCGGATGGCGCGTTTTTCCCCCGTGTTGCCCCTGATCGGCCGGCGCGACGCACGCTTTCAGCCGGTGGCCGTGGACATCGTGGCGCAATGCGTGGAGGCGGCCCTGACATCGCCCCAGGCCGAGGGCCGGACCCTGGACGTGTGCGGTCCCGAACGATTGACCCTGGCCGAGATGTTGGAAGTGCTGCTGGAAGTGACCGGCCGCCGCCGCTGGCTGTGCCCCGTGCCGGGGGGCGTGGCCCGGACGCTGGCCACAGTGCTCGAGCGGGTGTATCCGGCGCTTTTGCGCCGTCCCCCGCCCCTCAACCGCGACCAGCTCCTCATGCTGGAGGAGGACAACGTGGGCGATCCCGCGCCCATGACGCGGCTCATCGGCACTTCAGGCCCCACGTTGCGTGAAGGTCTGAAAACGTGGCTCGGCCGGAGGTGACACGGCAGGGTCCCTGCCGCCTTTCCCAGCACGTCTCGTAGCGAGTGCCCGGACCCCGGCCAAGCGTCCCGCCCTCACCGCTAATTCGGCGTCAGCAATGTCCCTGGCCGGGTGCACTCTGACCCGACCCGGTCTCCTGCGCCGATCGCAACGGCTGCAAGATTTCCCTGGTAGAGCTGGTGGGGGGAAAGAGGAGCAGAAGCATGGAAAACGCTTCCGTGGCCCGCACCGCGTGCGGGAGCCCGGGCGGCATGTACACCAGATGCCCCGCCTGCAACGCGTGCGTTTTCCCGGCCAGCACAAACTCGCAGCGGCCGCTCAAAATCAGAATCAGCGCGTGCTGGGTGCTGGTGTGTTCGGTCAACTCCTGGCCGGCTGCGAATCCGAACAACACTCCGCGTGCCTGGGGCAGGCGGAGCAGGGTCCGGCTTACAATGCCGTTCGGGGCAAAGCGCGTCTCCTCCTCGAGGGCCAGCACCACCGCCTGGTCCGGCTGAATGATCGGTTGTTCCTGCATGCCGGCACTCTGCCACAGAACGCCTTCCGGGGCCTTGACTTCTGTCAAGCAGGGTTGCGCCACCGATGGACGTGTTTATGCTGGGAGGGCCGTTGGACAACCCCCTCGGTTCCGGGGGCCAAACGAATTGAACGTTATGCGAACGAGCAAGTGGTTGCTGTGGGTCGCCCTCGCCTTTCTCGGCGTGGGGCTGCTGTTTGTGGCCGGTTGGGTGCCCGTGGGCCGCGCCGTCGGCGCGTACGTGACGCTGCCCGTCGGCACCGTGTTGCTGGGGATGGCCCTGATCTGGCGACTGCTGGAGGGTCAGGAGGAAGGTGCCGCCCCCGCAGAAGCCGGTCCAACCGGGAATCCGGGCGAGGCCGCGCCGCCCAAGAAACACGGCGGCTGCGGCTGTGGCTGTGGCCATTGAGCGTGCCGGCGATCGACATCCCCGGTCGGCAACGCGGGCGCAGCCGCTGCCGCCGCCCTGATTTCGCTCGGGGCATTCGTGGAGGAGGTGCGGGCCCTCACCCCGCTCCGTTGGCAAGCGGCCCCCGGCCCTTCTCTCATGCTGTTGAAGGCTCGAACCATGGCTGAACAACCCCGGTCCCCTCACCAGTACGACGAGAGCAAGGTCAAAACCCTCTCTTCGCTCGAGCACATCCGGCTGCGCACCGGCATGTACATCGGCCGGATCGGCAACGGCACCCACTACGATGACGGCTGCTACATCCTGCTCAAGGAGGTCATCGACAATGCCGTGGACGAGTTCATCATGGGCCATGGCCGGCAGATCGACATCCACATCGAAGGCACGCGGGTCCGGGTGCGGGACTACGGCCGCGGCATTCCGCTGGGCAAGGTGATCGACTGCGTCTCCACCATCAACACGGGGGCCAAATACAACGACGACGTCTTCCAGTTCAGCGTGGGCCTCAACGGCGTCGGCGCCAAGGCCGTCAACGCCCTATCCCGCACCTTCACCGTGCGCAGCCACCGCAACGGAGAGTTCGTCGAGGCGGTCTTCCGCCAGGGCAAACTGACACGCGAACGGAAAGGTCGCGATCCCCGGGCCCCGGACGGCACGTTCATCGAGTTCGACCCCGACCCGGAGATCTTCAAGGACACCGCGTTCCGCTTGGAACATGTGGAACGTCGTCTCCGCCACTACAGTTACCTCAATACCGGTCTGAAACTGGTTCTGCACTGGAATGGCGAGCCGCCCCGCATCTACCAGTCCCGGCACGGTCTGATGGACCTGGTGATGGAAGAGCTGGCCAGCGACGGCAGCGAACCGATCTACCCGCCGTTGCACTACAGCTCCCGCACGCTCGAATTCTGCTTCACCCACACCAACAGCCGCTACGGCGAGACGGTGTATTCCTTTGTCAACGGCCAGTACACCAGCGACGGCGGCACCCACCTGAGCGCCTTCCGCGAGGGACTGCTCAAAGCCGTCAACGAGTTTGCCAACAGCCGGTTCGAGGGCGACGATGTGCGTGAATCGCTGGTGGGCGCGGTGGCCGTGCGCCTCAAGGACCCCGTGTTCGAGTCCCAAACGAAAAACAAACTCGGCAACACCGAAATTCGGACCGAACTCGTCAACAAGGTCCGTGAAGAACTGCTCCACTTCTTCCAGCGCAATCGGCCCATTGCCGAGGCCATCCTGGCCCAGGTACGCGACACCCAGAAGCTCCGCAAAGAGCTCCAGACGGTCAAAAAACTGGCCCGCGAACGCGCCAAAGCCATCAGCCTCCGCATCCCCCAGCTCAAAGACTGCCGGCTCCACTACGACAAGCGCACCGGCAAGGGCCAGGGAACCATGATCTTCATCTGCGAGGGCCAGTCGGCCGCCGGTTCCATCACCAGCTGCCGCGACGTCGAAACCCAGGCCGTGTTTGTGCTGAAGGGCAAGCCGCTCAACGTCTGGGAACTCAAACGCGACGTCATGTACAAGAACGACGAGCTCTACAACCTCATGCAGGCGCTCAACATCGAGGATTCCGTGGACGGCCTGCGCTACGAGAAAGTCATCCTCGCCACCGACGCCGACGTGGACGGATTGCACATCCGCAACCTCATGATCGCGTACTTTTTCCGGTTCTTCGACGCCCTGGTCCACGACGGCCATCTGTACGTCCTGGAAACCCCGCTGTTCCGTGTGCGGAACAAGGAGCAAACCCTTTATTGCTACACGGAGGCTGAACGCGACGAGGCCATCCGCAAACTCGGCGGCAAACCGGAAATCACCCGTTTCAAGGGCCTCGGCGAAATCAGCCCCCGCGAGTTCGCCCGCTTCATCGGTCCCGAGATGCGCCTGAGCCGTGTGGAATACGCACCCCGACCGGACGCCGGCGCCATCCTCGACTTTTACCTCGGCCGCAACACCCCGGAGCGCCGCGACTACATCATGGAACGCCTGGTGGTGCCGGTCACGGACTGACCAAACCCGGCCCAACGACCGGCGCAGAACCGTCCCCCGGCCGAAGACGAAGACACTCTGAATCCCGGCCGCTCCCCCGTTCCACCTTCGGTGTCTTGCCAAGGGCCGGCGCGATTCTCACTGAAACCAAGCTCCCGTGACCCGCGACTGGGAACCGGCCCCAGTGCAAAGCTTGTCCCGAGTCTCGAGACCTTGCCCCAACCGATTCTGCCAAACCGACATCGCCCCGCCATCGTCGGGGCCGGGCAAGCTTTGCCTGCATTTTGTTCCTCAAGTCCCGGCAGGTTTTGCCGATAGGGCTCTTGCCGGGAAAGCGCGCGCGAAGGCAGAGCAGGGCTCGAGTGAGCGCGCCGGAGGCCAAAAGGCCATGGCCGTGGGGCAAGGGCTGAAGGTGGAAACTCGGGATCGAAACCGCATTGCCGGGCGGCAGGAGACAGCATGCAAATCAGGGACAAATGTCGGCAGGGGCGTTGGGCCCGCTGGTCAGCGGGCCTGGCTGCTTGGCTTTTGTTGGAGGCTTCGACGGTTTGGGCTCACAGGGACGGTTATTTGCGATGGGCGGGACCGCCTCCGCTGAGATTTTTATCGTCATCGAAGCAGGATGTAAGTGGAGTTTGGCCCAACGATAACGACATTACTCCGCCGAACGAGCAAACCCAAACCAATCCGCCCGCCGTTTCAAGCCCCTTGGCCGCCAACGCCGATCCGGTCCTTGCATCTGTTCCCCAAGCTGCCCCAGGGCCGACGAATACACCGGCGCCGATCCAGAGTCCCGTAGAACCATCCCCGCCCGCCACTGCCGCGCCAACCCCCACCAACCCGGCCCCCGCCTACGAATTCGTCCTGCCCGACCCGCTGCCCGGGTCCTCTTCATTAAGCTCGACCCCGGCCGTCACCAACACCATCGGCCCGGCAAGCGAAATGCTGTTCGTCACCCCGCAGATGCTGGTGGACTTTTTCAAACCCATACCGGGCGTCACCAACACCGCCCCGGTGCGCGTCCTCGTACCGGTGGACATCGGCTTTCAGCCGCCCCTGGTGCAACCGGCCCCACCCAGCCGCGCCATTTACCGGTCGCCGTGAAAATGAACAACGCTGCTCGGACGACGTCCCTGCGACGGCACGCGGTCCGCCTCACCGGCCGGGTCGTGAGTGCAGTCGCCTCCGTGCTGGCCGGCTCGTTCGCCGCGACGCTGTCCGGCCAGCCCACGGTGCCGGCCGCACCCCTCCCCGGACCGGACCCCACCAATGCCGCCATTGCCGTCGCAACCAACGCGCCAGGCACGAATGCGCCCGGGGCAGCAACCCAGGCGTTGACGGGCACCCTGCTATCCACGACACGGCCGCAAGGACCTCTCAGCCTCGATTTGACGAATGCCCCGGCCACGCCCCTGGTCTGGCCACCCCGACCCGCGGAAACCGCGACCCTGGAGGACCCGCAACGGCTCCAGAAGTTGCAGGGGCAACTGGAACTGGCGCGACACCTGCGGTTGACGCGTCAAACGGCCCAGGCCGGTCCGCTGCTGGTCGAACTGCTGGCGGAGGACGTCCCCGAAGTCGTGCAACGATCCGCGCTGCTGGAACTGGCCATGGTCGCCCAGGACGAAAACGATCTGCCCCGGGCCCAGCAGATCTATTCCCAGTTCGTCCAAAAATGGCCGGCCGATCCGCGCGTGCCCGAGGTGTTGTTGCGGCAGGGCCTGCTGTTCCGTCAGATGGGACTCAACCAGTTGGCGCTGGCCAAGTTCTACAGCGTCATGACCGCGGCCCTGGTCCTGAAGACCGATCATTTCGAGTACTACCAGCGCCTCGTACTGCAGGCGCAGATCGAAATTGCCGAAACCCACTACCTCAGCGGCAAGTTCGCCGATGCCGCCGAGTTCTACACCCGGCTGCTGCGCCAGAACAGCCCCTTCCTCAATCGGGCGCTGGCCCAATACCGGTTGATTCGGTCGCTGGCCGCCGTGGGCCGACACGACGAAGCCGCCAGCCATGCCTACGACTTCCTGGAGCGGTTCCCCGACGCACCCGAACAACCCGAGGTCCGGTTCCTGCTGGCCAGCTCCCTGAAGAAACTCGGCCGCAACAGCGAGGCGCTCCAACAGGTGCTCAGGCTCCTGACCGAACAAAAGGCCAGGAGCAGCGAACGCCCGGACCTCTGGGCCTACTGGCAGCGCCGCACCGGCAACGAAATCGCCAACCAACTTTACCAGGAGGGCGACTATACGAAGGCGCTGGACATCTACCTAACCCTCGCCCAACTGGACCCTTCGCCGGCCTGGCAATTCCCGGTCCTCTACCAGATCGGGATGACCTACGAACGACTTCTCCAGCCCGAACTGGCGGCCCAGACCTACCAGCGGATTCTCGACCGATCCGGCGAGCTGGGCACCAACGCCTCGCCGGGGCTTCAAGCCGTCGTCAACATGGCCAAATGGCGCTTGGATTTCGTGCAATGGCAGGCCCGATCCGAACTTGCCTTGCGCAAGTTGCTGCCCCCCGTCCAGGCCCGTCTCCCCCCGTTGGAAAGCGCCCTTCCCGCCCCCCCATGAAACCCGCCCGCCTGCCCGTCGAGCCGGACCAGACGCCCCTCCTGCCAGTTCTCCAGCAGTACCGGGCCCTCTGCGAAGAGACCCTGGACCTTTACCTGCCGGAGCATCAGGCCCTGCATCAGGGCGGGGAGTCCCAGCCGTTCCAGTTTTACCGCCACAGAAAGGACTTGCTTCCGCGCTTGGAAGCGGCGTTGACTGAACTGCGACGGTGGCGTGGGCTTCATC
>JAOADM010000060.1 GCA_026417315.1 Limisphaera sp. | reverse complement strand
AGGCCCGTGGCCACCGGACAGTTCGGCGCCATGATGCAGGTGCACCTCGTCAATGACGGACCCGTGACCATCCTGATCGACAGCCGGTTGCGCGAATGAAGGACTTCCCGGCGCCCCATTGCCCGGAAGTCCCGGCGGCCGCGCCCCAGCTGGTCGCCCCGGCAAAGCTCTTGGGTTGCTCCTTTCACCGCCCGCCCCCATGCTGACGCTCGCGACGCATGTCACCGGAATGGACCATTGAGGATTGGCTCAGCCGTCTCGCCCGGCGCGAGGTCTCGGCCCGCGACACAGTCGGCTTCTACCTGGATCGAATCCGCCGTTTGGATCCTCAGCTTCATGCGTTCCTCGAATACGATCCCGGGGACGCGCTGAACCAGGCCGACGCCGCCGACCGTGCCCTCGCTGGAGGCACGACGCATCAGGAGAAACCGCTGCTCGGGATCCCGGTCGCCATCAAGGATAACCTGGCGGTGCGAGGTCATCCCTTGCGATGCGCCTCGCGCATCCTGGGAGATTTCCGTTCCCCGTACGATGCCACTGTGATCGAGAAACTGCGTCAAGCCGGTGCCATCCTGTTGGGGCGCCTCAACATGGACGAGTTTGCCATGGGGAGCTCCACGGAAAACTCGGCGTTCGGACCGACCCGGAATCCATGGGACCTGCAGCGGACCCCGGGCGGCTCGTCGGGCGGATCGGCAGCGGCCGTCGCGGCACGCGAATGCCCGGCGGCGCTCGGATCCGATACCGGCGGTTCCATCCGCCAGCCCGCCGCCTTCTGCGGCTGCGTCGGCCTCAAACCCACTTACGGGCGGGTCTCCCGGTATGGTTTGGTCGCCTTCGCATCTTCCCTCGACCAGATCGGGCCCCTGGCAGGGACCGTCCGAGATGCGGCCCGGCTGCTGCAGATCATCGCCGGCCACGATCCCAGGGACGCCACCAGCCTGCCGGACGCGGTGCCCGACTACCTGTCGGAACTGGAAAAGGGCGTGCGCGGATTGCGCCTGGGCCTGCCCCGGGAGTACTTCGCCGAAGGCCTCGACCCGCAGATCCGGGAGGCCGTGATGGCTGCCGTGCGGCAGCTGACCAACCTGGGCGCCGACGTGCTCGAAGTATCCCTGCCACATACCCCGTACGCGCTCGCCACTTACTATGTCATCGCCACCGCCGAAGCATCCACGAACCTGGCACGCTTCGACGGCATTCGCTACGGCCTTCGCGTGGACGGGCAAGATCCCCTGGAGCTCTATGAGCGCACGCGCGGGGCCGGATTCGGATCGGAGGTCAAGCGCCGGATCATCCTGGGGACGTTCGTGCTGAGCAGCGGATACTACGACGCCTACTATCTCCGCGCACAAAAGGTTCGAACGCTGATCCGCCGCGACTTTCTGGAGGCCTTCCAGAAGGTGGATGCCCTGGTCACACCTGCCACGCCCACACCGGCGTTTCGGTTGGGGGAGAAAGTCTCCGATCCCCTGCAGATGTACCTGAGCGACATCTTCACATTGTCATGCAATCTGGCGGGGATCTGCGGTCTGGGCCTGCCGTGCGGCCTGACCCGCGAGCCGCAGTTGCCGATCGGGCTGCAACTGTTGGGGCCGCCACTGGGCGAAGCCACCCTGCTCCGCATCGCGTATGCTTACGAGCAGAGCACGCCCTGGCACAAAGTTCTGCCCCCCGTGGCCAGGGGAACCTCGGAGGCGGCCCTGGCCGCCGCCTCCTCCTGAGTGGCGCTCCCAAATGGGCCCGAGGGCAACCCCCAGCCGTCTGGCCCGCCGGCCCTTCCAGTGCATGGCTCGCCCCCGCTTGTCCCTATTACGTTTCGCCGGTCGTCATCCGGAGAAACACTTCCTCCAGGCCGGGTCGCTCCTCTCGCAGCTCCAACAGCCGAAATCCACCGTGTACCAGCACCTCGGCAACGAGGCCGGCGTCGGCCTCACCCGGGGCCAGGTGAATGCGCAAGCCGTGATCCACCGGCTGGACGTCCAGGACCTCCGGCCGGCCACGGAGAACGGCTGCGGCGGCCGTCGCATCCCCGGCCACCCGGGCCCACACAAGCAGTCCCCGGTCCGGATCCCGTTGGTTGGCGCCGGCCGAGGGCCCTGCGTAAGTCAGCCGTCCCTTCTCCAAAATGGCGATCCGGTTGCACAGGGTCTCCAGTTCCCGCAGGATGTGGGATGAGATGATGATGGTCTTCCCCATGCGCTGCAGTTCCTGCAAGATCGCCATCAGTTCGAGGCGCGCCCGGGGATCCAGACCACTGGCAGGTTCGTCGAGCAGCAGCACACGCGGTTGATGAATCAGAACGCGGGCCAGCCCCAGCCTCTGTTGCATCCCCCGACTCAACGTCCCCACCAACGCGGTGCGTTTGTCCGCCAGCCCCACCAGCTCCAGAACATCCAACACCACACGGGGACGTCGTGCCGAGGGAATTCGGTAACACGCCGCGAAGAAGTCGAGGTATTCCTCCACCTCCATGTCCTTGTACACGCCAAAGAAGTCCGGCATGTAACCAATCAGGCCTCGCACGGTTTCTGCCTCGGTTACCACGTTGTGCCCGAGCACCTTCACCGTGCCCGAGGTGGGCAGCAAAAACGTGGCCAGGATCCGCAGCGTGGTTGTCTTGCCGGCCCCGTTGGAACCCACCAGGCCAAGCAGGTCTCCTTCATAGACCTCCAGGTCCAGACCCGCCAGGGCGTTCACGGCGCCAAACGAACGGGTCAAGCCCCGAATCTCAATCGCGATGGGAGGAGGTTGGGACGGGGTCATACGAGGCAGGAGATGCAGGCGTCACCGGCACCCGGATGCGATACAAAGTCCCGTAAGTCATTCGTTCGGGTCGAAACCTGGCCATCCAGGGGAGCGGCCGGTGTTGCTCCACCCAGGCCAGGAGCCAGACATGGTGGTGTGGAGGTTCCTCGGGAAGCGGGAGGCTTCGCAACACGGATCCCGCACGATTCGTCCCGCTCGATTCGACGCCCAGGGAGGCCAGCACCGCCGCTTCACCCAGGGCGACCCGCTCCAATTGAGACCCTCCACCCAGGCCATGGAAGTGGGTTGAAGAGTCCAGGATCCTGCGAGCCTCTTCCAGCGCCGTCTTACGCGGGGTCATCGCACTGGCAAGCGCCGTGAAGTGCAAGCGCTGCATCGCCTGTACCGGAACAAGGCGACACGCCTCCGCACCGGCCACCAGCCAAACGGGGTCCAGCGCTTGCGGCAGGTGGTTTTCCATCTCCAGGGTCCAGCCTCCCCGGTGTTGCCGCGCTTGCACCTTCACGGGGCTGCCCAAACTGGCGTACCATTCGTGCACCCAATCGCGACTCGTCCAAACCGGGACAAGAATCTCGCCCTCCCAGCCCGGGCCGGAGGGCCGCAGGACCGACCGACGATCGCCTTCCCAGTGCGTCCAGGTTTCCTCCCAGGGTTCGCGCACACACCCCACGACATCCGGCGCTCCCACCGGGTACCGGCGGTTGCTGGGAGAATACAGGCTCACGAAAGTCCAGCCCCGGACCATGGTTGACGGCCCGGTCAAATCTACGTCCACCACATTCAGCTCTCTCCACTCGTTGACGCCGGCCCGGTAGAGATACCCAATGGCGTACACGGTGACGGCAAAAAGAAGCGCATAGGCCGGCAGCCGGATCCACGTCGCCATCGGTCGCCGCGACCGCCGCGTCCACCGATAATCCACCGGCCCGATTACCATCACATAAACCGCAAGCAACACCAAGACCCCGATCCACGGCAGGGACCGAATCTGATCCGTCTGTAACGCCCGGACCAGCAGGGCTTCCTCCGGGCTTCTCCAATCCCGGGCGCTCCCCGACTGCGATGACTTCGGCCCATCGATCTGGTGCCACCCCCAAAGCCGATGCCAGCGGCCCGAGTTCCTCACCCAGTTGAGCCAGGGCTGGCGCTCCATATCGCACAGGACCACGGTCACTCTCCCCAAACCCCGTTGATCCGACACCACCAAGGGCCACTGCTCAAACCAGGCCCACACCAAAGACTCCGGAGCCCGCGCCTCACAGAGCCGAAGGGCCCCCGGCATCGTGCGATTTCCGACCGTGGCATCAACCCACATCGCTTCCGTCGCGGGTTCACCCGGCATGCGCCGTTCCCATCGAATTCTACTGAGCGTGCCGGTCACACTGAGCATGCCGACAACCTCCACCGGCAGGAGCTCCCGCAACCACGGGACGTAATCCAGATCCTGTGCCTCGGCCAGGCCCACCATCAGATGCCCGCCGCGACCCAGCCACGCCCGCAACGCATCCACCTGTCCCGCCGTTAACTCCCTTGCCCGCTCGCTCGAAAGGTACAGCCCGTCCACCGCTTCCCACAGCAGCGGCGACTCCGGCAGTTCCCCCGGACGAATCGAGGTCCAGTGCGGACTGGTGAAATCCTGCGGCGGGCCCCACGTCCCCAGCGAACTCGGAAACGACCGGCCCACCACCAGAGCCCAGGGAACATCCCTTCCCAGCACGCGCCACGGGCTTGCCACGACCGGGTCCCGAGGGCTTCCACCGCCCGCAGCCGAAACGAGCCGTGCTTGGCACTCCGCCGAGTAAATGGTTGAGCAAAACCCAAGGGTCTCCAGACGCTTCCGCGTCCCCTGCGGCAACTCGAATGGAATGCGTTGGGCCCACCCGCGGCCGCTCAGATCCCCTCCCAGCTCCAGCTCGCCCTCAAAGTGCCTGCCCTGATTGTGCGCTTCCACTTGGACAGGTAGCCAGGCCCCCACCCGCACGACCCCCTGGTAACCCACCTGTAAATTTAGTTGAATCTCCGGTTGGGACGCCGCCTGCGATAGCGGGCCCGTGAAACTCAACCCCCACATCAGGCGCAGGCTGCACAGCCAAATCATGCCGGCAGAGCCCCGGGGCCGCATCCGGAGAGACGGCTGTCCCATACCTGCCGGCAGGTTTACTCGCACGGCACTGCATCTAGCGCGCCCTGCAAAAGGGCGCAACCCTGATTCCTCCGCCGGCCAACGGACTCGTCGGCAACGGGCCGCGCCAACGAGGGGAAAGGAAACGGCGGCGCCCGCACCCATGCCAGGCGTCGCTACCCACCCTGCCGTTCTTGTTCGAGCCAGTCGTCCATGCAGGGCCGGGCTCCGCGGGTTCGGTCCGACCCAACCCGCTGGCGCCTCGCAGAGGAACACTCGGTTCTGCGCGATTCAAGAAATTTGGCTTGACGCTGGCCATTTTCGGGCATAGGGTGCGGGCGATGTTGCGGCAAGTTCGACAAGTAGTCCTGCTGGTGGTCGTCGTTCGCGGCGACGCCGCCGTCGGCTCTTGTCGAAACTGAGCGAAGTTTGGACAAGAACCCACGGCTGGCAACGGTCGTGGGTTTTTTGTTTGTCCCACGACGCCGGCCGACAACACAAACACCGTATGAGCAGTCAAACCATCGAAACACAAAAAACGGCCGCCCGCCGGGGCGAGATCGGCCCGATGATGACCGGCAGCGAGATCCTGGTGGCCGCCCTGGAACGAGAGGGCGTCGACACCATCTTCGCTTATCCCGGCGGCGCGAGCATGGAGGTGCACCAGGCGCTGACCCGGTCGAAGAAGATCCGCGTCTATCTGCCCCGCCACGAGCAAGGGGGTGGTTTTGCCGCCGAAGGGTACGCACGCGCCACGGGCCGGGCGGGCGTGGTCATGACCACCAGTGGCCCGGGGGCCACCAACCTTGTCACCGCCATCGCGGACGCCTACATGGATTCCGTGCCGCTGGTGGCCATCACCGGCCAGGTCAGCACTCACATGATCGGCAAGAGTGCCTTCCAAGAAACCGACATCTTCGGCATCACCCTGCCGATCGTGAAACACAGTTACCTGGTCACGGACGTCAACGACCTGGCCCGGGTGGTGAAGGAAGCCTTTTATCTGGCCCAAACAGGTCGGCCGGGCCCCGTCGTCATCGATCTCCCCAAAAACGTGCAACAGGCGCGGACCCAGCCCGTCTTCCCCGCGGAGGTCAGCTTCCGCGGCTACGATCCGGAACCGCATGCCTCCGACCTCGAGCTGAACGAGATCATCGGGCTCATCGAACAATCGGAGCGTCCCGTCCTCTACGTTGGAGGCGGGATCATCAGCGCCAACGCGGCGGAAGAGCTCCGGGAGTTTGCCGAGCGCACCGGCATCCCCGTCACTACGACGCTCATGGGCATCGGCGCCTTCCCGGAGGATCACCCGCTGTCCCTGCGCTGGCTCGGCATGCACGGAGCCGCCTACGCCAATTGGGCCGTCAACGGCGAATATCTGCCGCGCAAGAGGCCCAATGACCCCATGGTCAAGGTGAAGGACGGCGCCGACTTGTTGCTGGCCTTCGGCGTGCGCTTCGACGACCGGGTTACCGGCAAGGTGGAAGAGTTCTGCAAGCACGGAACCATCGTCCACATCGACATCGATCCGGCCGAGCACAACAAAAACAAGCGGGCCCACCTGCCGATTCACAGCGACATCCGGTACGCGCTGCGCCGGCTCAACGCCATGCTGCGCGAGCGGCCCATCCAAAAGAAATTCACCGCCTGGCACGCCCAAATCGCCGAATGGAAACAGCGCGCGCCCTTCCGTTACCGCGTCACCGAGGAGGTCCTCCAATCGCAGCACATGCGGGATCACCTGCGCGGCATGGAAGGCGAAGTGATCCTGCCCCAGATGGTCATCGAAATGCTTTACGAAATGACCCGGGGGGAGGCCATCATCACCACCGGCGTGGGCCAGCACCAAATGTGGTCGGCCCAGTTCTACAAATACCGGGAACCGCGCCAGTTCATCACCAGCGGTGGGTTGGGCGCCATGGGCTTCGGCTGGCCCGCCGCCCTGGGCATCAAGGTGGCCCGCCCCGACCGCCAGGTCATCGACATTGACGGGGACGGTTCCTTCCTCATGAACGTGCAGGAGCTGGCCCTGGCCCGCATCGAACGCATCGCCGCCAAGGCCATCATCCTCAACAACCAACACCTCGGCATGGTGGTGCAGTGGGAGGACAAATTCTACGGCGGCAACCGGGGGCACACCTACCTGGGCGATCCGACGAACCGGAAACAGATCTATCCCGATTACGTCGGCATGTGCGCCAGCTTCAACGTCAAGTGCGAGCGGGTGCTCTACAAGCGCGACCTGCGTCCGGCGCTGCAGCGCATGCTCGACGCAGACGAACCCTACGTGCTGGACGTGATCGTGCCCTACACCGAGCACGTCCTCCCCTTCATCCCCGCCGGCCGGACCGTGGCCGACATGATCTGGGAAGACTGAGCCGAAAACAGGACGTTCCCTGCATGCAGCTTCGCCCACGGGCCGGGCCCCAGGGCTCCGGCCTGTGGGCTTTCGGTTCTTGGAGATGGTCGGCTTCCCAACGCCGCGGCCTTCCGCCGTCAGCACGACGAAACCGAGGTGTGCCCAAATAGCGGTCCAGGTCCTTAATCCACCTCCAGCGCCTGACTCAAAAGTTGGGGCAAATGGTTGAGCAACGCCGTGTCCTGCACCACCAGAGTCGCGCCGGCCTCGTGCGCAGCCTCCGCCAACGCCGCCCCCTCGGCACTGTGAAACGCCAGAACCGGGACATGCGACGTGGCCGGATTCCCCCGAATCCTCCGAAGTGCATCGCACACGTCGCCACGCGTTACCTGCAGATCCGCAAACACGATCAGGGGCAACCACGAGGCCGTGCACAAGGGCAGCTCATCCACGGCCTGCACCGTCTGCACCCGATAGCCCAGGTCCTGAAGGCGATTCACCAGCTGTGTCCCGGGCAAAAGACGCTCATAACACAAGAGAGCCAGCGGTTGTGTCACGCATCCTAGGGTGGTGGGTGCGGGCCCGATTGCAATGACATTCCTGGCCGGCCCGCGGCTGTCCCGGCCACCCGGGTCGGGCCACGGCCACAGCCCTGTCCCCCGGAACCGACGCCACCCGGAGCTTGGTCTCCCCCACCCGGCCGGGCTATGCTGATGGTCCGATGAGCGGACGGAAACGCAAATCAACGCAAGGCCAACCCGAGTTGCCATTGCCGAACGAAAGCCCCGGCGGCGAACATCAGACCGGTTCGTCCCCGCCGGCGCCCGCCCGTCGCCAGAGCAAACAGCCACCAAAAGACGGGCAAACGAACAGCCCCGATTCACCCCCGCCCGGCGGCAATGGCGAGACCCACGTTCAGGCCGAGCCGGTCCCGACCCCGACGCGTCGGCCGTTCGATCCCAAACGAGTCGAACTGCCCCTGCATCAGCGCGTGGACCGCAGCTTTCTCGAGTACGCCAGCTACGTTATCCGCGACCGTGCCATCCCCAGCCTGGCTGATGGTCTGAAGCCGGTCCAGCGCCGCATCCTCTGGGCCATGCACCTCAGCGATGACGGCCGCTTCACCAAGGTCGCCAACGTGGTGGGCGATACCATGAAATTTCATCCCCACGGCGACGCCTCCATTTACGAGGCCCTGGTGGTGCTGGCCAACAAACGCTACCTGATCGAGGGCCAGGGCAACTTCGGCAACATCTATACCGGCGACCCACCCGCCGCACCGCGCTACATCGAATGTCGCCTGACGGATCTCGCCCGCAACGAGCTGTTCAACGACGCGATCACCGAGCTGGTCCCCAGCTACGACGGACGCAACCAGGAACCGGTCGCCCTGCCCTCCAAGCTGCCCCTGGCCCTCATGCTCGGCACCGAGGGCATCGCCGTCGGATTGTCGGCCCGCATTTTGCCCCACAATTTTCCGGAACTCCTGCAGGCCCAGATCGCCATCCTCAAGGGCCAGCCCTTCAAGGTCCTGCCGGATTTCCCCACCGGCGGCTTGATGGATGCGCGCGACTACCAGGACGGTCGCGGCAGCGTCAAAGTCCGCGCGCGCATCAAAGTCAAGGACCGCCACACGATCGTCATCACCGAGATCCCGCCCGGCACCACCACCGATTCCCTCATCGCCTCCATCGAAGACGCGGTCCGCAAGGGCAAGCTGAAGGTCCGGTCCATCCACGATTACACCTCGGAATCCGTGGCCATCGAAATCAAGGTCCCGCCCGGGGTGGAGCCCGAACAACTGGTCGACGCTCTGTATGCCTTCACGGATTGCGAGGTCACGCTGACCAGCCGGATTGTGGTCATCAAGAACCACCGACCGGTCGAAATGACCGTCAGCGAGGTCCTGCGGGAAAACACCGCTCAACTGTTGGACATCCTCCGACGCGAACTGGAACTGCGCCAGCGGCAGCTCGAGGACGAACTGCACTTCCGCACGCTCGAACGCATCTTCATCGAAGAACGCATCTACAAGCGCATCGAACAATGCCGCAGCGCCGAAGCGGTCAAGGCCGCCGTTTACGAGGGTTTCCAACCCTTCCGCCGGGAGCTGTTGCGGGAATTGACCGACGAAGACGTGGAGCGATTGTTGCAGGTGCGCATCCGTCGCATCTCCCTCTTCGACATCGAGCAACACCGCAGGGAGATGGACAAAGTGCGGGCCGAACTCGCCCAAACCCGCAAACACCTGAAAAACCTCACCGCCTACGCCATTGCCCATCTGGAGCGCCTCTTGGAACGTTACGGCCCCGAGTATCCCCGCCGCACCACCAAGTCCGCCCGCCACGAGGAAGTGGACGCGCGCGCGGTGGCGTTCAAGGCCTTCAAGGTCAGTTACGATCGCGAAAGCGGGTACGTGGGTTACAAGGTCAACGGCGACGAGTTCAAACTGGACTGCACGCGGTACGACCGGATCCTTCTGGTGTTCCGCGACGGTACTTACAAAATGATCGAATTGCCCGAGAAACTCTTCGTCGGATCGGAAGTGATTTACTGCGGGCTGCCCGAGCGCGACCGCGTGTTCACCTGCGTCTACAGCGACCGGCGCGCCAATTACCTCAAGCGCTTCACCTTTGGGGGCATGATCCTCAACAAGCTCTACTCGCTGGTGCCGGACAAGGGCAAAGTTCTGTTCCTGGCGCCCGACACCCCGCCCTGCCTCTACATTCGTTACAAACCGGCCCCTCACCAGAAGATCCACCAGCAAACGTGCGATCCCTCCCAGGTGGAGGTGCGCCAGGCCCGGGCCCGCGGTCGACAAATCTCCATCAAGGATATCGCCGCTGTGGCGGCCGAGCCGCCCCGGGGCTGGGATCCCGAAGCCACAACCACGCAGGTCGTCTTCGTCTGAACCTCGCAGCGGCCTCGTAATTGCGGAGCACCGGGGGCGCTTTTCGTTTTGCGCCACCGCTTTCGGCCAACATGAGACAAGCCCGGTCGCCCTCTCGAGGGCGCCCCGCGGAAGACCCGCGCCAACCCTACTCACGGTGGCGCCACGCCCTGCCATGCGAGCGTCAAAACATTACCCGGCGGCCGGGCAGGCACGACCCGATCGCCCGCGGGGCCAACGGCTTTTTATGCGCAGCGCCCTGACGTTTCCGGCCTTGAACCGGAGGTGGCCCCTGCAGTCCTGCCCGTCGGCCGTTCTGCCGAATCCATCCACCCAAACCGCCTAGCGCGCTGATTCTCCCCGCCGAAAGAGGTCCAGAAACACCACGACTTCTGCACCGGCGCAAACCCCTGCCTCCGGGCTGAACATCAGCAACAGCGTTCCATCCTCGCGCCGGGCACAATCAATGGCCCCGCGCGCGTACCGCCAGCGCAGTCGATCCGGATGAATCCGATGAGCCGCCAGCACCTCGTACGTATCCAGAATCCCCCGACCGATGTGTTCGAGCCACGCCGAGGGCAGGTCGCGGAGCTCCACATCACTGGACACAGTGCGGTCCGGAAACCGCAACGCCCGCAGCACAACGCCAGATGGCGCGCTGGTGCCTCGCAGCCATTCAATCAGACGGCTCCGTGAGTCCATGACCCCGAAACCGGCGGGCGGTCGGATCGAAGATCCCAGTGGAGTCCCCCATCCCATGAGCACGGCCCGGTCCGCGCGCAGCAGAAGCAACCACCGCGCCCCTCCGCATGCCATCTCGAGTCGGTCGAATTCGCCGAACTGGTCTGCGGGAACCATTCGCGTGGCCTTTTGCGAAACGAATTCGATCACGTTAACCCACGCGGCACGCTCCGGACAGTTCCACTCGTACAGGATCTCGCCGTGCGCATCACAAATGAGAAGTTCCCGTGCACCCTGTCGCTCGCTCGTCGGAGCCCCCGGTTCCGGCACGCAGCGGGCCGCCTCCGGCCCCGCAGGCGCGGTGCGCTGGACCATCGCGCGTCCCACGCTCGCCTCCTGCTTGGAAGGGAGGGAATCTCTCACCTGCCCCGCCGTTGAATCCGGCCCTTGGCCCGCCGACACAGCAGGCGTGGACTCGACAGGAGCTGCACCGGCGGTCCCCTTGTCTTCCGCGTGAAGCTCGGCCTGCAGTTCGTCCCGAAGGCGCGCCGCTTCCATGAGGAGGAACTCCCACGGGCTGCCGATCGAGCGCTCGGGCGGCTCCCGGAAGGGTTGCACGACGAACTGACCTCCCGGAAGCGCCAGCAATCGATAGAAGGCCGCCTCGCCGGTGGCCTCGCCGAGCTCGGCATGCACAATCCGGCCCTGGTCAATGTAAATCCGGCCCGTGACCGACCCCGCCGTAACTTCCAACACGGAAGAACTCTTTCCGAGACATTCCAATTGCAGAATGTCGGTCAGCCCCACGCGCCGCAGCACACCGCGAAAGCCGCGCTCCGGCGGAAAATCCAGCAGTTGCTGCAAGGCCGCATGAACGGAGGCCCACCCCTCCGGCCGGGTCGGCTTCTCCAAAAACAGCTCCGCTCCCTGGGCCAAACAGGCCGCGCGATAATTCTCAGTGGCATAGCCCGTCAGAACCGCCTTTTGCAGATGTGGATGACTGCGGTTGAGCAGCGACAAAACCTGGATGCCGTCGATGGCCTGCATCTCGACGTCCAGCACCACCAGGTCCACAGGCCGGCTGTGCAGGACCTGAAGCGCCTCGCTGGCGTTGCCCGCTGTGAGGATCTCCCACCGCCCCTGACTGAGACCCGACATCAGCTCTGCCACGGTTTGCAGGAAAACCGGATCGTCATCCACGAACAGCACGCGGGCTTGCCGCGCAGAGGAAACCGGTGTCTTGGAAGCTTCAGGAGCCATGACAACCAGAGAGTGCGCCCAGGGCGGCTGCTGCCACCGCGGGATCCGGATCCGACAAACAACGTTCCAGCACCGCGCGGCTCCGGGACAGCCGCAGTCGCCCGAGCGCCTCAACTGCCGTCAACCGCACGTCCGGGTCCGCATCCTGCACCAGCGACTCGAGGATCCCGGCGGCAGCTTCCCGACGGCGGGTCGGATGCCCGTGGGACCGCTGCTGCGCCAACTCGGCCGGACTCAGACCGGTGATCTGTCGCAACAAGGTGGCCGCCGCCAATTGTACGCTGACATCCCTGTGCTGCAGAGCCGCTTCGACTTTGGGGAGCAGCTGCCGGACCCGTTCCGAGCGCTGCCAGCCCGGGTCGATGCGGTACAATGCCCGAGCCGCTGCCTGGCGCACACCCGCATGCGGATCCAGCAGCGTCAAGACCAGCTTCTCCACAACAGTCTCATCCCCGACAACTCCCAGCGTCTCGGCGGCTTGTTGCCGCACCTCCTGATCAACGTCCTCCAGGCGAGCAACCACGGAAGACCAGGCACGCCGGTCACCCAAACGCCCCAGGGCCTCCAACGCGGCCGTGCGAACCTCCCACTGGGCATCCTCCAAAGCCGCAATCAAGGGGTCCACTGCCTGCGGATCCCGCAACTGGCCCAGAGCCACAGCCGCCGCAGCACGTACCGCCGGGGCCGCATCCTTGAGCGCACGGATCAAAGCCGGTACCGCCGCACCCACCCCCAGCTGCCCCAAACCATCGGCTGCTGCGGCTCGCACCGTGGCATCTTCGTCGCGGAGCGCCTCCATGAGCAAGGCGGTCACCTCGGGCCCCGACGACCGGGTCAAAGCACGCACCACCGCCAACCGCTCCGCGTAGTCGCCCCCGCGAAACCGCCGGGCCAACAGGGCAATTGCGGAACCTCCCAGAGCGGCGGCTCGCTCATAATCTCCACTGGCCACGGCGTACCGGGCTTCCTCTTCCGGACTGGAGGGCCGCCAGCCCAGCGCCTGCAGCGTTTGAGCCACGCGGCGCTCCAATCGGGCATTCCCATGCCCCAACAGACCCACCAGAGCAGGAACAGCAGACCGACTCTCCGCCCGCCGAAGGGCCAGTACGGCCGTTTCCTGCACCTGCTCGTCCGAATCCCGCAAAGCCTGTACCAGGGCCCCCAGAGCCACTTCCTCCTTGAACTGCCCCAGGGCCGCCACGGCCGCACGCCGCACCGTCGGATCCGGATCCCGCACGGCCCGCAACAGAAGCTGCAGGGCAGCGCCGTCGGTACGGCCCTGCAGCTTTTCCACGGCGAGCCGGCGGGCCTCGACAGAACCTGCCCGCAGGCATCGCCCCAGCCACCAATCTCGCAGCCCCAACCCCATGACTGTCCTGCGTCCAATGTAACTACCCTGGCGGTGAACTGGCAATGAACCATGTGCAGCCAAGCCGGGCGCAACACGGCATGGTCCGCCCCAGCGCCACTGCAGGCGCGTCTCGGCCGCATTCACTCTGCTTGGTGCTTGCGTCGGCGCTTCGCCGTGCAAGGCATCGAAACCGGCGCACTGCTCGGCACTCACTGCCGGCCTGTCCCTGCCGATGGGCTCCGGCTGCCCTCCACCAAGCCCATGGACTTCTCCGACCCATTGTCCCGCTCGATAGAGCCCAAAACGAAAAGGGAATAAGATCGTGGGTGAATCCGTGAGCCTCCGCAACAGGCCGGGGCCCGGGTCGAAAAGACCCTCAGACGCGTTTGCGACCCGAGCCATCCCCTTCGTTCGGGACGCCCGGAGAGCCGGCGACCGGCAAAAGCACTCTGGTCGTTGCTTCATGCATGTTCGCGCGGAGAACGTGACCGGGGCTCCGGAATCCGCACCCGGCCCGCACTCGAAGCCGGACCAAAAAGCAGCGGCCTTGGGCCCACAAGAACCCGCCCCCGTACCAGAGCCTCCGATCTCTTCCATCAGGGAGGGCTGCGCCCCGTCGCTGGCACCCCGTCTTTTCCCTTGGCCGGCCCTTTTGTTGGCCTTTGAATGACCGAGATGACACGCGAGTACGTGTTGCAGTCGTTTCGTCCCGGCGTCCGATTGCACATTGACTACGAACGGGAACTGAACCCGCAGCAACTGGCCGCGGTGACCGCACCACCCGGGCCGGCCCTGGTCATTGCCGGAGCGGGCAGCGGCAAGACCCGCACGTTGACCTATCGCGTGGCCTTCCTGCTGGAGCAGGGGGTGCCGGCGGAGCGAATTCTGCTGCTCACCTTCACCAACAAAGCAGCCCGCGAAATGATGCGGCGCGTGGCCGAACTGCTCGGCCAGGAACTGCCCGGTCTGTGGGGCGGCACCTTCCACGCCATCGGACACCGCATCCTGCGCCACCACGCGGAGCTCCTGGGATATCCGCGCGACTTCAGCATCCTGGACCGCGAAGATGCCCGCCAACTGCTGAATTCCTGTCTCAAGGACGCCGGTTTCGAGGGCAAACGCAAGGAGCGTTTCCCCAGGGCAGACGTGTTGCTCGAGATGTTCGCACTGGCCGCCAACCTGCAGCAACCCCTGAGCGAGATTCTCGCCACGTCCTACGACTACTTCCTGCCCCTGCAAGAGCCCATCGAACGCATCCACCGACTCTATCGCGAGCGCAAGCTGGCAGCCCGGGTCATGGACTTCGACGACCTCCTCGGTTTCTGGCTCGAGCTTTTAACCCGGCACCCCGAGGTCTGCGAACATTGGCAACGCCGGTTCCTCTTTATCCTCGTGGACGAATACCAGGATACCAACGTCGTCCAGAGCGCCATCATCGACACCCTGGCCGCCCGTCATCGCAATCTCATGATCGTGGGCGACGACGCCCAAAGTATCTATCAATGGCGCGGGGCCGACGCCCGCAACATCCTCGAGTTCCCCAAACGGTATCCCGACGCCCGCATTTACAAGATCGAAATCAATTACCGCAGCACCCCGGAAATCCTCGGTCTGGCCAACGCGGTCATCGAGGCCAACCCCCACCAGTTCACCAAGGTCCTGGTGGCCGCCCGCCCCTCCGGTCCGCGTCCCGTGCTGGTCGTCTGTCAGGATGCCGCCCAGCAGGCCGCATTTGTCGCTCAGCGCGTGTCGGAACTCCGCGAGGCCGGCACCCCATTGCACCGCATGGCCGTCCTGTACCGGGCCCATTTCCATGCCATGGAACTCCAAATGGAGCTCACCTACCGTCAAATCCCCTTCACCATCACCAGCGGCGTCCGCTTTTTCGAACAAGCCCACATCAAGGATGTCACGGCTTACCTGCGCCTCGTAGCCAACCCTCTCGACAGCCTCGCCTTCCAACGCGTGGTCCAGTTGCTGCCGGGCATCGGCGCCCGGGGCGCCGAAAAACTCTGGGACGCCTTTCGCAGGGAATGGGCCGCCTCGCAAGCCCTCACCTCCTCACCCCAAACCGGATCGGGCCCCACCCCCATCGCGCGCGCGCTCCAATCCTGCATCCCGTTCCTGGGCCGCAAAGTCGGTGACGCCTGGCCCGCCTTCGTCGCCACCGTCGCAGCCCTGGAGGATCCCCAGGCACGTCGCAGCCCCACCGAAATGATCCGTCGGGTCCTGGCCTCCGGCTACGACGAATACCTCAAGCTCACCTACCCGAACTATCGCTCCCGCAGGGAAGATCTGGAACAGCTCGCTATTTTCGCTCAACAGTTCCAGGACCTCCATGAATTCCTGGCCCAGATGGCTCTCCTGACCAACGTGGAGGCGGAAGAAGACACCCCCGCGGGAACTGAAACCGACCGACTCCGCCTCTCTACCGTGCATCAGGCCAAGGGCCTCGAATTTGACGTGGTATTCGTCATCATGCTGTGCGACGGCTTGTTCCCATCCGCGCGTTCCCTCGACACCGAGGAGGGCGAAGAGGAGGAACGCCGCCTGTTCTATGTAGCGGTCACCCGGGCCCGAAACGAGCTGTATCTCACCTACCCGCTGCTCCACCGAATCCGGGGTGGCGAAGCCGACCCGGTCCAGCGTCCGTCCCGCTTTCTCCGGGAAATCCCGGCAGAACTCTACGAAGAGTGGACGCTCCGCATGCCGGGTAGTTACGCTTGACCCATCCCATCTGCCGGCCCGGCCCCTCTCTGCTCGGTTCTTCAAACAGCGGCTTTTCGGTGGACTCCTGGCTTTGCCGGGATCAGCACGTGCGAGTCTTGCGTCCGAGTCAGTTCCGCCCCCGCCAGCGACACCTCTGGCCGCCGCCGCCGGCGTTCCTGAGCCGCCAACCACCTGTCGCCGCCACCACCAAGCGTCGGAGCCAGCCTCTGACCTGCCAAACGGTTTCGTAGCCGCCGCGGAGACACTGCGGACAGGGTGCAAAGAAACCCTCCCCCGGCTCTCCTCGGGGGCCACAGACTCGGCGCATGGCTGCCGCCGCCCTCAGGCAGCAGACCTGGAATCCAAAAAAATGCTACGCCCCGCCAAGTAGCCAACACGGTGATGGACTCGGGTAGCCACAGCCGTGAGGCCGTGGACTACCGATCGAAGGAACTAATTCGTAGCCGCCGCCGTGAGGCGGCGGATCCTGGGCTGGACCACCAAAGGGTAGCCGGAGCTACTGGGCGCCAGAGACCCGATCACAAATGCTACATCTCACCCTCGACAGTCGGCGGAGCCGCGATCCAAAGAAGGGCCACGCCCCGCGCAGTAGCCCCCACGGTCATGCACTCAGGTCGCCACGGCCGTCAGGCCGTGGACCACCGAGCTGAAAACAAACTGATTCGCCGCCGCCCTCAGCCAGCGGCCCCGGGACCTCCAGACGCATTCCCTCTCATCAACCAAAGCCGCCGCGCATGACCGGATGGACCCTTCGGATCATGAGTACATCCGCCGCCGCACCCAGTATGGGGTAGCCGCCGACGGAAGTCGGCGGATGCCCCCCAATCGCCACCAAGCTGGCTACCGACGGGAATCGCTGGCTGACTTCTGAACTCCGCCGTCTTCCCGCGGCGATCACCTTCGGTTGCAATGCTCGGACCCGATGGCCCCCGTACTGTCGCACCGTAAAAACAGGGACGCCCTGCCCGCCGTCCCTTGAAGGTCCCAAGCCCTTCCCGCTCGTTCCGATCACGATCCTTTTCTGCGTCTTCTGCGGGCTCTGCGGGCTCTCCACTTCGTAGCCGCCGACGGAAGTCGGCGGACCATTCTCTCCTCCGCGTGTGTTGGGGAATCCCTGAGCTTGTTCTTTCGGTGTCTTCTGCGTGCTCTGTGGGCTCTCCACCCTGTAGCCGCCGGTGACAGCCGGCGGAAGCTTCCCCGAAAAACAGTCCGCGCTGTCCAGCAGCGGTTCTTTTTTTCCATTCCCCGGATCCGGCCTTTTCTGCGTGTTCTGCGTGCTCTGTGGGCATTTTATCAAATCTTCTGCTTGCTCCGTGGGCTTTCTCCTCTGCGGGCCCCTGTGGGCTTTTGGCGCAGCGGACCTTTCTCAGCCCACTGCTTCGCAGACCTCCGGTCTTGCGCGCACTCCGGGGCTCTGCAGCGGGGCGAGAAAAGAATCCCGGTGAATTCCGCCGCGTGAGGCGCTCCTCCACGATTCCCCAAAACGCCGAACACGTCCGGCGCGTCGAGGCCTGTCCAGGCTGCAAACCCGCGGTCCAAGAGGTTGGAGGCCGGGATCACAATGAATCCTTAGAACCAATCCGCTTGGGAAAACGCCACTCTTTCAACAGCCTGCCAATGGGTGGTCCGTTTCCAGTTGCCCCAGGACCACTCCCTGCGCCATGTCCTGCGAGACGTCCATGATAACTCGAACAATCCAAGATCGACCACGCGTCCCACCTTTGGAGCTTTCGAGAGCGGCTCCAAAGACAGTTGCATCATCTCACCGATCACCTCAACGTCGCCATTCATCCCATGGATTCGAAAGAAACGCGATTCGCACTCTACTCGCGAAATCAACAGGTCGGTGTCGCCCGTATCGCAGTTCAAGCGAACGTCTTCGATTGGCGACAACGTAACAACAGTTGTCTGAATCGGAACCGAGAACAGTCCAATCCGCCCAAATGCAACCACTGGCGATTTCCGCTCGGGAACTTCCTCCAAGACGACGAATCGCACGTTCCTCTGAAGGGTATCATGATGGACGGACTTAAGGTCCAAGACCTGGTCATGCCAGCGACTGGTCAGATATTCGCAGGTCGCCTCGTTTGGCAAGAGGAATGTAGCCATACAGGGATATTTTTAAGGCCAGTTCCAATCGCGCCCACCGGGTGGGCAAAGTTTGTCCGGAAGAGGAATCCTCAGTTTTCTGTGCGACATCGAAACACCCTTGCTGCAACAAGTAAGCTGTAGATGGCAGTAGTTGTGTTGAACACTCTTCCCGTGCCAACCCTGCATCGACATTTCAGACATTTCCCGCCCTTGTTCAGCAGTTTCGCCAGACGTTTTGTCAATACAGCAGCGGCAAGTCCTTCATCCCCAGGTACCGGCGTCATCAAGGCTGCTATCAAAAGCGATATTTCCACTTCTAGTTCTGATGGGGTGTGCCATTCGACATCGCCAGTCATCATCGGGCCGCAAAAGGCAAGGTCATTCTGGCCTGGGGAATCAAGTCTGGCGACCGCATCGTTTCTGCAAAATCCATAAAGGTTCCTCCCGCCACGTTCTTCGATCGGATCGCGGCTCAGCCGGCGGCCGGTGCTGGGGTTGTAGTAACGGTAGCCGTAGTAAAGCAGATCAGTTTCGCCGTCCTGATACTTGGCCGAGAAGCGGAACGGATTCTCCTTTACCATCGGGCCGGTGGTGCGGAGGGGCTCGCCGAAGGGGCCGTATTCGTAGCGGGCGGTCGCCGTGCCGGTGCTGGAGGAAACCAACTGCCACACGTTCCCGTTGCCGTCGTAGGTCACAAAATGCGCACCCGAGAACGGACCACTGGCCAGCCGCACCCACAGCAATCCGCCGACCCCACCGGCACCGTGCAATGTCTCGCTCAGGTCCAGGCCCCAGACATAGCTGCTCACCAGCGCCTGGTTCGTGGCGTTCAGCTCCGCGATGTGCCGGCCGAACCAGACCGGATCGCTGACGAATTTCAAGTCCTCCGTC
>JAOADM010000005.1 GCA_026417315.1 Limisphaera sp. | reverse complement strand
GATGTGTATAAGAGACAGGTGTAATCATAACAAAACTGCGCCCGCACCGTGCCGCGGTACCGGCCGACACGCGCGTCCTTGCGATCGCAATAGGTTTCGTGCGGACCGGGGCCCAGCCATTCGATGCGATCATAACCCATGGGCAGGACCATTTGCATCCCCAACCGTGGCAGCGGCGGCAGGTTGGTCCGCGAGGGCTCGAATGAGGCTTCAACCTCCACGGCTCCGTCGGCGTGAATGGTGTACGTCGTTGCCCACGTGGCCTCCACGGCGGGCAAAAACCAACGGGCCTGCAGCACCCCCGTTCGTCCATCCCCGGCCAGGTCCGCCGTGACGGCCAGGACCCGGGGATTCTCGTGAGCCCGTCGCCAGATGCCCTGGGACTGTTCCATGTTCCGACCCCGGTCATTGTCCGTGGGCGCCCGCCAGAAATCGGGCCGCAAGGGTGACTCCACCAGCTCACGCCCCCGGTATTGCCAGGATGTCAGCGCGCCGTCGCTCCGCCGGAAGTTCAGGACAAAGTCCCGACCTGCAAATTGAATGTGGGTCTCGTTGGTGTGCCAGTCCAATACGCCCCGCCCCTGCGGCCGGCGCACCTCGGCCGGGGCGCTGTCCGGGAGGAGGAATTGGTCCCAGGCCACTTCATGTCCCGCGGGGGCCCAACTCGTCTTGCGCGCCAGAGTCCAGCGGATCTCCAGGAAATACTCCACGCCCGGCTCCGGGCCGAATGGGGCCACGGGAACCTCCCACTCCAGCCGTTCGCCCGGCGCTATCTCCAAGGGCGGAATGATCCCCGACTGCAGCACCGCACCGTCCCCGCTCAATCGCCACCGGCCCTGCAAAACTTCTCCCAACCGCAAGAAGTTATAACCGTTGGATATCTCGATCCGGCGCCTCTTGCCGTCCACCAAGCGCACCCGCACCGGTTGATACACGTGTTTGACCTCGTACAAGCCCGGATGGGGCACGCGGTCCGGACTCACCAGCCCGTTGCAACAAAAGTTCTGATCGGACGGGGTTCCAGGCGGGCCAAAGTCCCCGCCATAAGCCCAAAAGGTGGGATGCCCTTTCCGCACCGGTTGGAACACCGGCTTGGGCAGCGGGCCCTGTTCCTGCCGGAGCCCCTGATCCACCCAGTCCCAGATGAATCCCCCCTGCAAATGCGGCCGATGGTAAATCAGATCCCAATACAGCCACAGGTTCCCACTGCTGTTCCCCATCGCATGGGAATACTCGCACATGATCAAGGGCCGTTGCTGTGGCTCCGAGGAGTAGGCTGCAAGCTCCCGCGGCGGCGGGTACATCGGACACACGATGTCGGTGGGGGGACGACGTCCCGCCTGCTCATAGTGGACCGGCCGGGTGGGATCCCGCCGTTTGATCCAGGCCGAGGTCGCTTCGAAATTCGGCCCGTCTCCCGCCTCGTTTCCCAGGGACCAAATGATCACCGAGGGATGGTTTTTGTCGCGTTCCACCATCCGACGGGTGCGATCCAGATGGGCTTCGCGCCATTCCGGAGGGCGGGCCAATGAACGCTCTCCATAACCCATCCCGTGGCTTTCGATGTTGGCCTCGTCGATTACATACAGTCCGTAACGGTCGCAAAGGTCGTACCAGGCCGGTTGATTGGGATAATGGCTGGTGCGCACGGCGTTGATGTTGAACTGCTTCATGAGCCGGATGTCCCGCTCCATGCTCTCCACCGTGATGGCCTGGCCCCGGTCCGGGTCGTGCTCGTGACGGTTGACCCCTTTGATCCAGACGCGTTGCCCGTTGACCAGCAGATTGCCGTCCCGAATCTCCACCCTGCGGAATCCCACGTTCGCGGGAATCACCTCCATCACCCGGCCACTTTCGTCTTTTAGCGTGAGAAGCAGTTTGTAGAGATGAGGCGTCTCCGCACTCCAAGGTTGGACATGCGGAACGGAGTGCGCCGCAAACGCCTGTTGACTGCGACCGTCCGGAGGGACCCGCAGCCGGGCCTGCACCCGGGCCACGGTGCGTCCCGAGGCGTCCAGCAATTCCGCCTCCACCCACGGCTCGGCCGTCCGGCCCGTGAGATTCTCCACCTCCACCGAGATGCTCAGAATCCCACCTTGAAACGACGCGTCCAGATCCGCCCGCACTTCAAAGTCCCGCACATGGAGAGGCGGCGGCGACCAGAGATACACGTCCCGGAAGATGCCGCTCAGCCGCCAGAAATCCTGGTCTTCCAACCAGGAACCGTCGCACCACCGGTAATTCTCCACGGCCAGGAGGTTCCGGCCGGGCCGCACGTACGGGGTGATGTCAAATTCCACCGGCGTCCGACTGTCCTTCCCCAATCCCACCCAATGCCCGTTGACCCACACTTGGAATCCGCTGTTGACCCCGTCGAAGGTCAGGAGCACCCGCCGGCCCGACCACGAGGCGGGCAAGGTGAATGTACGCCGGTACTGATTGACGGTGTTGTTGGGATCATCCCGCGGAACCTTGGGGGGCTGCCAGGGCCCGGGCCAGGGATACTGAATGTTCACATAGATGGGGATGCCGTAGCCGTGCATCTCCACGTTGGACGGCACGGGGATGGTGGCCCAGGTCGAATCCTCGAAGTCGGTCCGCCAAAACCCGGGAATCCGCGCCAGGTAATTCGATGCGTAATGATACTTCCACCGGCCGTTCAACGAACGGTACCACGGGGATTTGATCCTTTCGGCATTGGAGACCGGGCCGATCCGCAGCGCCGTGGCCCGGTCCGGACAGATCACCATCGTCGCCCGCGGAGCTAAATGGTTGCGCCCCGTCACCCGGGGATTCTCAAAATCCGCCCAGCGGTCCTCCTCGGCGGGGATTCCGGGACTTGCGCCAAGCTGGACAACCGCCAGGCTCAGGCCCAGCCAACGCGTCATGGAATGCTTCCTCATACCCCGCCCTCCTGCACCCCGGATGCAGTGCGCGTTTCCAGATGCTGTCCCGGCACCACAGCGCTCGCGGCAGCCTTTCGGAGCTTGTAATGGATTTCCGGCACGGCCCGCAACCGGGCTGCGGCCTGTTCCGGTGTCAGGTCGCGTTGCGGCTCCGCCAACATTTCATACCCCACCATGAATTTCCTGATCGTTGCCGAGCGCAATAGTGGGGGATAAAAATGCGCATGCAATTGCCAGTGCGGCTGGGGTTGCCCCCACAACGTCCCCGTGGGCGCCCCGTGCCAGCCCATGGAGTAGGGAAAGGAAACCTCGAAAAGGTTGTCGTAGCGGGTGAGAATGAGGCGCAGCACCTCGGCCAACGAGGTCCGTTCCGCGGGATCCAGATCCGGCAACCGCTGCACCGGGCGCAACGGCAGCAACAGCAGTTCAAACGGCCAGACGGCCCACCACGGCACCACGGCCACCCAATGCGCGTTGGCCGCCACAACCCGCTGCCCCAGGGTAACCTCCCTCCGTGCGTAAGCCAGTAACAAGGGCTCGCCGTGCCGCTCCCACCAGAGGCGCTGCTGACGGTCCTCCCGGGCCGGCTCGTTCGGCAGGAAATCCCCCGCCCAAATCTGCCCGTGGGGATGAGGATTGGAACAACCCATTAGCGCGCCCTTGTTCTCGAAAACCTGCACCCAGGTATAACGCGGCCCCAGGTCGGAAACCTGTTCCGCCCACAAATCCACCACCGCCCGGATCCCTTCCAGGGACATCTCGGCCAGCGTCAAATCGTGTCGGGGTGAAAAGCAAAGCACTCGACATTCGCCACGGACGGGTTGACAGGCGAGCAGCGGATCGGGGGCATCCTCGGCGCCCGGCACCTGGGGCAAGAGCGCGGAAAAGTCGTTGGTGAACACAAACGTCCCGCGGTACTGCGGATTGACCTGGCCGCCGGCCCGGCGATTGCCGGGACAAAGGTAGCAACCCGGGTCATAAGCGGGCCGCTGCTCCTCCGCCGGTCGCTCGGTTTGCCCCAGCCAGGGCCGCTTGGTCCGGTGCGGCGACACGAGAACCCAGCGGTCCAGCAATGGATCGTACCGTCGATGCGGGTGATCGTCCGCGCGAAACTGTCCTGCGTTCATCGCCTTGCGTGCTGTTCGGTCCACACCCCGGGGATTCCCTCAGCCCCGGATCACCCACGCACCCCGACCGGGCCGGGTCACGAACAGAGCCGGCCGAATCCCGGTCTGACGCTGGTATTCGGCCTCCAAGCGCGCCTGGACTGCGGGCACCGCCTCCGTGCGAACCAGCGCCACGGCACAGCCCCCGAATCCGCCGCCGGTCATGCGACAGCCGAAAACGCCCCCCTCCACCCCGATCGCACGGGCGGCTTCCACGACCACGTCCAGCTCCCGGCAACTGACCTCGTAATCGTCCCGCAGCGACGCGTGGCTGGCATACATCAACTGACCCGCCCGTACCCAGTCGCCCTGGCGCATCGCCTCGGCCGCCTGCAACGTGCGCTCGATTTCTCCCACCACGTGCCGGGCCCGGCGATACACCACCGGGTCCAGCCGGTCCCGGGCCAGGGTCAGTTGCGCCGGAGTGACATCCCGCAGCGCGGGCACGCCCAGCGCCGCCGCCGCCGCTTCGCATTGCCGGCGACGCGTCGGATACTCGCTTCCGGTAAGTGCATGCTTCACCTGCGTGTTGATGATGAGCACCGAAACCCCCGGATCCCGCATGGGAACCTGCTCGTAGGAACGGGATCGACAGTCGAGCAACAACGCATGGTCCCGCTGGGCCAACACGGCGATGAACTGGTCCATGATGCCGCACGGCATTCCCGCATACGCGTGCTCCGCCCGCTGACACAAAAGCGCCTTTTCGACAGGATCCAGCAGCACACCGCACGCCGCCTCCAGGAGCGTGGCGATGGCCACCTCCAGGGCCGCACTGCTGGAAAGGCCGCCGCCCAGGGGCACGCTGGAATGCACAAGGACATCCATTCCCGGCACCGGCAGGGCTCGCTCGCGAAAGCCCGCCACAACGCCCAGTGGGTAGTTCCCCCAGGAACCCCGTGGCAGAGGCTGGAACCGCTGGTTCAGGCGGACCTCCACCGGCTCCTTCTGCTCCTCGCTTTCGCAATGAAAGACTTCATCGGATCGGGGCGCGGCAGCAGCGATCGTGTACCGCTCCAACGCCATGGGGAACACGTAGCCGTCGTTGTAATCCGTATGTTCGCCGATGAGATTGACCCGACCCGGCGCCGCGGCCATCCACTTCGGCGCCCGACCGTATCGCCGGGCAAAGGCCGTTTGAGTCTGTTCGATCAATGCGTCCAATTCCATGCGCGACTCTCTCCGTGTGTTTCTCCTTTCTCCCGGGTGATCCGCCCCGACCGGATCACGCCGGCGGTTGCCGGGACGGTCCGGGAGTTACAATGTCAAAAAGCGATAGACCGTCGTCTGCCGGTACGTCTGACCCGGCCGCAGAATCGTGCTTGGGAAATGGGGAAGGTTCACGGAGTTCGGAAAATGCTGCGTCTCCAAACACAGTCCGGCGTGCCGTTCATAGCGCCAGCCCTGCTTGCCCACCAGAGTACCGTCGAGCCAGTTCCCTGTGTACAACTGCACCCCGGGCTCCGTCGTCCAGACCTCCAACACGCGCCCGCACCGCGGCTCCACCAGCCGCGCACAAAAGGCAGGTCGATCGGGGCGCCCGCCCCAAACCTCGCCATGGTTCCATCCCGCCGGATCCCCGCGCAGCACAAAGTTGTGATCGTAGCCGGGCGGGTTCTCCCCGACCTCGTCAAAACGGGCACCCACGGGTGTCAGCTTGCGAAAGTCAAAAGGCGTGCCCGCCACGGAGCGGATTTCGCCCGTGGGAACGTTGTCCGGTCCCTTCGGCGTGTAAAAATCGGCGGCAATCTGAAGGCGATGCCCGCGAATGTCCCCCGCTCCGGCCAAATTGAAGTACGTGTGATTGGTCAGGTTGATGGCCGTCGGCGCATTGGTCCGCGCCACATACTCGAGCCGGAGCTCGTTGTCCGCGGTCAGACTCAGGGTCAGCGCCACGCGCAACCGGCCGGGGAACCCCTGGTCTCCGTCCTCGCTGACGTGGACGAACCGGACCGCCGCCGGTCCCACCACACGCGCACGCCACAGGGCCTTGTCAAAACCCTGCCGGCCCCCATGCAGACAATTCGATCCCTCGGTCCGGGGCAACTGATAAACCCGGCCGTCCAGAGCGAACCGGGCCCCGGCAATGCGATTCGTATAGCGGCCGACCGTACAGCCAAAATAAGGGTGCCCTTTCAGATAGGGCTCCAACCGATCGAACCCCAGCACCACATCGGACAAACGCCCGCGGCGATCCGGGACATGGATTTCCGTGATGATGGTGCCGTAATCGATCACCCGCACCCGCATACCGTGGCGGTTCTCCAGCGTAAACCAGCGAACGCTCCGGCCATCCGACAGCCGTCCGAAGTGCTCCACCCTGACGAATTCACTCACCGGGCACAACCTCCTTGGTCGCAATGCGTCTCCCTCCCGGCGGCAACCCGGGAGGAGCCGCCCCTTGCATTTCCTTCCCGCAAGGTCGCACCTCCCTCACCGCGCCAAGCCCCAGGGGCTGAAGATCACATAGAGCGACAGCGTGAGCAGGATCACGATCGCCCCGGCCACTTTCGCACCCTGGGAGCTCTCGAGCGCGAGAGTCGATTGGCGCCGGAATTCCACCGGCTGGGCCAAGGGCCGCCGCAGTGTGATCACGCTCATCACCACCAAACACAGCGCAAAGCAAACCGCCATGCGGTTCAGGAACTGCAATTGGGGAACCAGCAACTTCAGCAACCCGTAGGCCGCGATGTTCGTCAACAGCCCGGCCACGCCGCAGACCGGAGGCGCCCGCCGAACCACCAACCCGAACGCGAACACGGCCAGGATCCCGGGGGAAATGAATCCCTGCCCCTCCTGAATGATCGTGAAAATGCTGTTGCTGATCTTCGGATTCCCCAGTTGCGGCGCCAGCAACACCGCAATCACGGTGAATACAACCACCGACACGCGGCCCACCCACACCACGCGCTCCTGGCTGGCCGCCGGTGCGAGAAACTTCTTGAACACGTCCATGGCAAAAATGGTCGACGCCGCATTCAACATCGCCGCCAGCGAGCTCACCACCGCGCCCAGCAGCGCCGCCATCACAAATCCCACCAGGCCCACCCCCTGGGGAAGCACGTGCCCCAGCAGCTGAGCCAGCGCCGTGTCGTACTTGAACGCGATGAGTTTCTCGACCGTCACCGCCCGACCCGCGCCCCGGGCCGCTTCCTGCACGCGCGCGTTGTACGCGTCCAGTTCCTGTGCCAGCCCCTCATGAACCGCACGCCACGAATGATCCTCCGTCGTGAACACCTGAAACGCGTCCGGCTGGATCCGATCGAAATCCTGACGGGCCACGGGCAGCACGTATGGATTCTGGACGCGCACGCGGCGCAGACTCTCCGCGTCCGGATAGATCGCCACCAGGTACCGCCCGGCGGGCCAGGCCGCGATTTCAGCCTCCGAGGGCGCCTCGGCCGTCCGGACATACTGGGTCTGGGGATTGGCCTTGATGTACTTGGTGAGGCTGGTCGCCGTGTCCCGCGCCGCCTCCAGACGCATCTGGGTACTGTAGAGGTTGAACGCAATGATACCCGGTATCACGATTACAAACGGAATGAGCAACTTCATGAACGCAGCAAACACGATCCCTTTCTGCCCCTGCGCCAGGGAGGCCGAGCCCAGGGTGCGCTGCGTGATGTACTGGTTCAACCCCCAGTAGTAGAAATTGGGAATCCACAACCCCAACAGCAGCGCCGTCCAGGGCAACACGGTGTCCGTGGCCGGAAGGAACATGTTCAGGCGCGGCCGGTTCAACTCCAGGAACCGCTCCAAGGGCCCCGCATCCGGTGCCAGAGCCACCATGGTCACGGCACCCGTCTCCGGGCTGACCACCGTGGCGGCCTCTTGGGCCATCCCCAACTTCTGAAAGGCAAAGAACATGATCACGCCCCCTCCCAGGATCAGTGCGCTCCCCTGAATCAAATCGGCCCACGCGCATGCCTTGAGTCCCCCCGCCGTGACATACAGCATCGCGATCAACCCGATGATCAGCGATCCGGTGGCCAGCGTCAGAGACTGGCCCGCCTGGCCCGCCAACGTGCTGATCGTCAGGGCCCCCGAGTACGTCACAGCCCCCAGCAGGAGCATGTAAATGAAAATCGTGGCCACGGCCATGATCGTGCGCGCAGTCGCGTTATAGCGGTACTCGAGAAACTCCGGCATGGTGTAAATCCCGGCCCGGAGGAAATAGGGGAGGAACGCAAACGCCACCACCACGAGCGTGATGGCGGCCATCCACTCGTAACTGGCAATGGCCATGCCCACGTGGCTGGCGGCATTGCCACTCATCCCCACAAACTGCTCGGTCGAAATGTTGGCTGCGATCAGGGAGAAACCGATCAACCACCAGCGAAGACCGCGACCGGCCAAGAAGTAATCCTCGCTCCCCTTCTCGTGGCGGCTTTTCCACAGGCCGACGCCGACCACGGCCACCACAAACAGCAGAAAAATGGCGATATCCACCCAGGTCAGTTGGAAGGCCCCGTTCATAGGCGATTCCTCGCTGTCAATGTTTCTCCGGTCCCATGTCCTGCGTGGGCACGGGGCGAGGCAATCCGGCGCGTTTTCCGGGTCTCGCCCGCGCCCTCCTCTCCGCCTTGAAGAAAGCGGGGGCGCCCGAAGGGGTGGGCGCCCCCGCCGAACCAGTTAGTCCTCAACCATACCTCCTTGGCAAAGCCGCTGGAGCCTGCCCGGCTTGGTCCGGGCCACCCCGCTGCGCGCCCGGACTGCAGACCGGCACCCCAGCCCCGGCGGTCGGGCTTGACCGGCCGTACAGCCCGTTTGCTCCCCACAACCGGCCCACATTCTAGGGGGGCGACAGCGTGGGGCAAGGGAATGTTTATGTCTTTTTTTGAAGAAATCCGGTCATCCCCACTCGGCGGGGTGGCCTCGCCTACCCTGCACCCATTCGGCAACGCTCTGGCCGCCGTTCAAAGTGTGCCAAGCGCTCGCGCAACGTGTCCGTCCGTCGTGGATCTGGCCCAAGATGCCGCTCCCCACCACGCCGTCTACGCGGACGCGGGACCTTCGCCGGGTTCCCTCCGGGCCGGGTTCTCGGGGGAAGCGGAAGCGAGCAGCCGCAGCCAACACCCATGCCATTGAAGCGGGCTCGCTGGACCCAAGTGTTCCCACGGCGCCGAGCCCACAAGCCGGCGCGACTCGCCGTGCGGCACGCCGGCCCAGTGCGCCCGGTGCCTACCGTCCAACCGCAAGCGGGTGACATTCTCCCCGCCCATGGTTGGAACGCGGCCTTCACGAGATGGTCAACAGCGCGAATGCACGGAGCAGTTTCGCGAGACCACCACCGAGCCAATGACCCGCCGGCGTGCGTTGCCGGGCATCCGCTGCGACCGCCCGGAGCAACGCGGAACCCGTGTCTGGCCCCCGGGAGAGACCGACGAGAATCCGCGCGCCGACCCGGACAGCCCGGCCAGCGAGAAGCGGGCCTTGATCGGGAGCAGCCGATCAGGCTTTCCGCTGGCACACCGTGTACTGGACTTCTTCTCTGGGGTGCCCTCCTGGCCGGGATCCTCCAGAGTCCGTCTCGTCGAGCGCTTTTCGCAGCTCTGCCCCGGATTTTGATTTGCTGGTCGGTCGTCAAGCTCTTACCGTTGAAGCCCGATTGTCCGGCTCCATCTGGTAACTGGAGATCTCGAAACCGCTCACGATGCGCATGGAACCGAAGCAACCGTTGGGACCAGAAGCCGTGGCCGAGCTGGCCACCGGCTTGAACCGCCTGGCCTACAACCTCTGGTGGACCTGGGACCAGGCCGCCCAGGATGTCTTTGCCCAGTTGACCCCTCGCGGGTGGCAAAACCTCTTCCACAACGCCGTGGCGGTCTTGCGCGAGGTTTCCGACTACGAACTGCGCGTCCGCCTCCAGGATCCCGAATTCGCCGCTCAGGTCCGCGCGGTCTTGCAGGCCTTCGACGCGTACATGAACCAAAAGAACACCTGGGCCGCCAAGCATGCCCCGCAGTTCGCGCAGCGTCCCATCGCCTACTTTTGCGCCGAGTTCGGCTTACACGAGACCCTGCCCATCGCCGCAGGAGGACTCGGGGTCTTGGCCGGCGATCATTTGAAGTCCGCCAGCGATCTCGGCCTGGGCCTGGTGGGGGTCAGCCTCTTCTACCGCGAAGGCTATTTCCAGCAGGCCATCGACGCCAACAACTGGCAGACCGAGTACTACTCCCTGCTCAACCCCCGGCACCTGCCCATCGAACCCGTGTTGGATCCGAAGGGCGAACCGGTGATCGTCACCGTGCGGATTGCCATGTCCCTGGCCCGGGTCCGTGCCTGGCGGGTCAACGTGGGACGCGTCCGGCTTTACCTCCTCGACACCGATCTGCCGGAGAACGAGACGTTCATCCGCGATCTGACGCGCCGCGTTTATGGGGGCGACAGCTCGGTGCGCATCATGCAGGAGATCCTGCTGGGTGTCGGCGGCGTTCGGATGCTTCGGGCCCTGGGCATCCAACCCTCCGTCTTTCACATGAACGAGGGCCACGCCGCTTTCCTGACTCTCGAACTGGTGCGGGAAAAGCTGGCAGCCGGCCAGACCTTCGACGCCGCCCTCGAGGCCACCCGACAGGAATGCGTCTTCACCACTCACACCCCGGTCGAAGCCGGACACGACCGCTTTTCCAGGGATCTGCTGTGCTACGCGGGTCGCCTCTTCCTGGATGAGCTGCGCCTCGAGCCCGAGCGCCTCATGGCCCTCGGCCGGGTGCACCCCGATGACCCCAACGAGCCCTTCTGCATGACCGTCCTGGCCCTCCGGCTCTCCCGGGCCGCCAACGCCGTCAGCGAACTCCACGGCCGGGTCAGCCGACACATGTGGCATGCCCTCTACCCCGACCGGCCCGTGGATCAGGTCCCCATCGGCCACATCACCAACGGCATCCACCTCATGGGTTGGATGAAAGGGACCCTCCGCACCTATTGGCGCCGCAGACTGGCCGAACACCACCACCACTGGGAAGCCTACATCAACTCGGCTGAATTCTGGAATCGCCTCCTGGACCCCAACTTCATCTCCGACGAAGAGCTCTGGGCCCTCCGCTACAAACTCCGACGTGAACTCATCGAGTTCACCCGACGCCGCCTCCTGCTCCAACAGCATCACGTCACCCAAACCGACTTCATCACCTTCGACCACCTCCTGAACCCGGACGCCCTGACGATTGGCTTCGCCCGTCGCTTCGCCACCTACAAACGCGCACCCCTGGTTTTCCAACGCTTCCATGACATCGTTCAACTCGTCAAAGACCCGGCCCGACCCGTCCAATTCATCTTCGCCGGCAAGGCCCACCCCCGGGATGACGAGGGCAAACGCTTCATCCAGCACATCATCCATCTGAGCAAGTACAGTGAACTCAAGGGCCACCTCGTCTTCATCGAAAACTATGACATCCACGTGGCCCGCCAGATGGTTTCCGGTTGCGACGTCTGGCTCAACACCCCGCGACGGCCGCTCGAAGCCAGCGGCACCAGCGGGATGAAAGCCCTCTGTCACGGATGCCTCAACCTCAGCATCATGGACGGCTGGTGGCGCGAAGCCTACGACGGCACCAACGGATTCGCCATCGGCCCCGACGCCCACCCCTCCTCGGTCGAAGAGCAGGACCGCGTCGACGCCGAGAACCTGTACCGGGTGCTCTCCGAGGAAGTCATCCCGCTCTTCTATCAACGCGATGCCCAGGGCATCCCCCGGCAGTGGATCCAACGGATCCGACGTTCCATGGCCACGCTGGTGCCCCGCTTCACCACCGATCGCATGGTCAAGGAGTACGTGGAGAAGTATTACCTCCGGCCGTCTGACCGTCCGGTCCACCCCCGGACTTCTCCTGCGCCCGCGACCGCATCCGGCCAGGCTTGAGTCCCCTGCTTTACGGCAGCCGCACCACCCGGTAAAACCGGCCGACATCGGTCATCTCCACCGGGGATTCCATCCACCCCGGGCCGGCTGCCCATAACTCCTCCCAAGAAGTCCACCGCTCCAGATCCGTGGAGACCTCCAGGCGATACCGCTGTCCCGCCCCGCTCCACCACCGCAACCAACTTTTCCCCCCGCGGACATCCCACGTCAGACGCGGCGGCAGGAACGGATTGGCAAAGACCGTCCATACCGGCAGATGATCCGACGCCAGCGCCGAATCGCCCGGCTCGACCCCCACCGGCCGCGGCCACTCGCGATCCGACCGAAAAACGCCACTTGCCACCACGTTCGACACCAGCAACCCGCTCGGTAAGACATAATCAAATCGGTAGCTCAGTGACGCCTGCCGACTCGACCACGTCCGGTCATCCCCGGTCACCGGTTGCACCGGTGTCAGTAACCGAAGCCCCGTTCCCTCCCCCACCAGGATTCGCACCGCGCCCCGTTCCCCCGGCCTGGGTCGGTTCACGTCCTCATTGCAATCGCCCGCCAGCAGGTATGCCCGCCCCCGTCTTCGGGTTGGCCATTCCCCGGCAAAGAAATTCGAGATTGCCAGTGCCTCCGCCGCGCGCCGCGCCGCGCTTTCCCCATCGGTCCCCGCCTTTAAATGCACCGTAAAAACATGCACCGGCTCCGCATGGCCGGGTACCACCACTTCCGCTTCCAACAGCTCCCGCGTGAACACCCCCACATGGCCCCAGGCATCCAGGGGAGCACGGCGCAGCCACGAACGCACCGCTCGCACCGGCAAGCCGCTCGCCACGGCCAGCCGCAACGCACCATCTGTGCGCGCCCCGACCACCACGGTCGCTTCCGGCCACCAACTCTTCACCCAGTTGGTCATGGCGGTTTCCCATCCCTCCGGCACCTCCTGAAAACTCACCACGGTCGGCCTCAGATGACGCAACACGCGCACCACCGCTTCCAGCTGCGCATGCGTGGGCGTCCAGTTGGTCATGCCGAATCCCGACAGGTTCCAGGTCAGCACGCCCCATTGCGCCAACGTGGGGATTCCCCACACCCGCACCGAATCCACCGCCACCCAACCGTTCGGGTCATAGGCGTGCTGCGAGCTGGCCCCCACGTACGCCGCCGCTCCCCGTCCCGTCGCGGTCGCTTCGAATTCACTCACCAACCGCAACGCCAACCAGGGATTGTCCGCCGCCCTTGGCATTCCCCGCAAATCCACCCGCACCCCCTGAAGCCAGGCTCCCGCAGCGACGACCACCACGGGCCCGTCCACCCAGGATCGGCCATCGATGGAATACTGCACGCGCCAATACCGACTGGCCCCGGCCGAAACATGGAAATCCCACTCCAACCGCACCGGTTGCCAGCCCGTGGCATTCAAACGCAGTTCGATCCCATGCTGCTTGTTCCCCGCGCCTTGCGACGGCCAGTTCCCCAACCGCCAGGCACTGTCGTCGGCTGTCGCCGGGTCCGCGGAACCCTGCCCGGACCCGAACCAGCCCCACACCCCGCCCACCTGCGCCACCTGTCCCCAGCCCTTCGCAGGCGCCAGCGTGCCCGTCGCTTCGTTCCCGTCCGGCAGCTCACTGTTGAAGTCCCAGGCGACCATTTCCATCTCCGGACCCTGCGCCGACAGCAGCCCCGGGCTGATCCCAGGGACGATCCACGCCCCGGCCAGCCACAGCCCGACTCGAAATCCGCTTCGAAATGCCCGCGATTCACGCATCGCTGTTCGGTCTCTCCGTTCTCGTCCGCCTGAAAGCAGACAACGACTAAATCCACCGGCTGCCCTCTGCAACTCCGCCGCAGCCCACATCTCCACCGGGGCTTGTCCCGCTCCACCTGCCCCGGCCCCGCGGCTGCGATCCCCCGCGGCCGTGACGCCTCGCCCGACGCTCACCTTTCGCGCCCCCCTTCTCTCGCTTCGCCCGCGCCCTTGTGGAAGTTCTTCGACCTTCCCCACGGGTCCGCTCTTCCTCCCAGCAACACCGGCTCGTCCTCCCATTGCGGGCCCGGTGACAACGCAAAACAGTCCACTGCCGCATTGACTCTTCCCCATCCTCTGATACGCTCCGGCACGTTTCTTGCGGAGGTGTCCTGACGCAAGCAAAACTTGATCAACGAACATTGAGGATTGGGAACGATTTATGGCTAAAGCACCGAAGTACGTGTACCTGTTCGGCAACGGCAAGGCAGACGGCGACGGCTCGATGAAGGCGCTGCTCGGCGGCAAGGGCGCCAACCTCGCCGAGATGGCCCGCATCGGATTGCCCGTGCCCCCCGGCTTCACCATCACCACCGAGGTCTGCACCTACTACTACGCCCATAAGAAAACCTATCCCAAAGACCTGGAACCCCAGGTCCGAGCCGGCATGGCCCACATTGAAAAGATCATGGGCACCAAGTTCGGCGACACCAAAGCGCTGCCGCTGCTGGTGAGCGTCCGCTCCGGGGCCCGCGACTCCATGCCAGGCATGATGGACACGATTCTGAACCTCGGCCTCAATGACCAGACCGTCCACGCGCTGGCTCGCGCCACGAACAATGAGCGCTTCGCCTGGGACTGCTACCGCCGTTTCGTCCAAATGTATGGCGACGTCGTCATGGGCGTGCAAAAGCGCTCCGGCGAAGACCACGAGCCCTTTGAAAGCGTCTTGCACCAGCTCAAGCACGAACGCTACGGCGCCGACATCGAAGATACCAAACTCACGGTCGACGACCTGAAGGAACTGGTCAACCGGTTCAAGGCCCTCATCAAAGAGCGCACCGGGGGCAAGGAGTTCCCACAGGATCCCTGGAAACAACTTTGGGGCGCCATTGGAGCCGTCTTCGGTTCCTGGATGAACGATCGCGCCATCGTCTACCGCCGCAAATACAACATCCCCCACGACTGGGGCACGGCGGTCAACGTGCAAGCCATGGTCTACGGCAACACCGGCGAACGCTCCGGCTCCGGCGTCGCCTTCACGCGGAACCCCGCCAACGGCGAAAAGGAATTCTACGGCGAGTTTCTCATCAACGCCCAGGGCGAAGACGTCGTCGCCGGCATCCGCACCCCGGAACCGGTCGTCGAACTCAAGAAACACCTGCCCGAAGCCTACAAGGAGCTGGAACGCATCCGCACCATCCTCGAAAAGCATTTCAAGGACGTGCAGGACTTCGAGTTCACCATCCAGGACGGCAAGGTCTTCATGCTTCAGACCCGCAATGGCAAGCGGACCGCCCTGGCCGCCCTCAAGTTCTCCATCGACATGGTCAAAGAGAAACTGATCGACTGGAAGACGGCCATCCGTCGCAACCCTGCCGATCAGTTTGATCAGCTCCTGGCCCCGATTTTCGATGCCAACGCCGAAAAGGCCGCGGAGGTCATCGCCACCGGCCTGCCCGCCGGCCCCGGGGCCGCTTCCGGCAAGATGTATCTCAGCTGGGAACGGGCCGTGGCCGCTGCCCAAAAAGGGGAAAAAGTGCTCCTGGTCCGCAACGAAACCACCCCGGAGGACCTGCGCGGGATGATCGCCGCCGAGGGCATCCTCACCGCCAAGGGCGGCGTCAGTTCGCATGCCGCCCTGGTGGCTCGACAAATGGGGAAGGTCTGTGTTTGCGGCGCCAGCGCGCTCCAACTGGACTATGAAGCCCGCACGCTTACCGTCAACGGCCGGGTCTTCAAGGAGGGCGACTGGCTCTCCATCAACGGAACCCTCGGCAACGTCTATGCCGGGCAAATCCCCACCGCGCCCTCGGAGATCGTCCAGGTCCTCATCAACAAAACCCTCGATCCCAAGGCCAGCAAGACCTATCAAATGTTCAAAACCCTCATGGATTGGTGCAGCAAGGTCACACGCCTGGAGGTGCGCACCAACGCCGATACGCCCGAGCAAACCGAAAATGCCCTGGCCTTCGGCGCCACCGGCATCGGCCTCTGCCGCACCGAACACATGTTCTTCGAGGGCAACCGCATCGACGCCATGCGCGAAATGATCCTCGCCGACAACGTCGAGGACCGCAAAAAGGCGCTGGCCAAGCTCCTGCCCTATCAAAAACAGGACTTCATCGGCATCTTCAAGGCCCTCAAGGGCTATCCGGCAACCATCCGGTTCCTGGACCCGCCGCTGCATGAGTTCCTGCCGCACGAGGAAGCCGCCCAGGAGGACCTCGCCAAAAAGATGGGCGTGCCGGTCGAAAAAATCCGCCAGCGCGTCAAGGAACTCCACGAGTTCAATCCCATGCTCGGCTTCCGCGGTTGTCGCCTCGGGATCGTCTATCCGGAGATCTCCGAAATGCAGGCCCGCGCCGTCTTCGAAGCCGCGGCCGAGGTGCAGAAACAGGGCATCAAGGTCCGACCCGAGATCATGATCCCCTTGGTCGGCTTCAAGAAGGAACTCGACCTGCAGGTGGACGTCGTCCACCGCGTGGCCCAGGAGGTCATGAAGGAGCAGAAGGTCAAGATCAACTACCTGGTGGGCACCATGATCGAAGTGCCCCGCGGCGCACTGACCGCGGACGAAATCGCGCAAACCGCGCAATTCTTCAGCTTTGGCACCAACGACCTCACCCAGACCTGCCTGGGCATGAGCCGCGACGATTCCGCCTCGTTCCTGCCCACCTACACCGAGCTGGAGATCTGCCGAAAGAATCCCTTCGCCACGATCGACCAGAACGGTGTGGGTCAGCTCATGAAGATCGCCGTCGAAAAAGGCCGTGCCACCCGGCCGGACATCAAGCTGGGCATCTGTGGCGAGCACGGCGGCGACCCCGATTCGGTCAAGTTCTGTCACCGCATCGGCCTGACCTACGTCAGTTGCTCGCCCTTCCGCGTGCCCGTGGCGCGCCTGGCCGCCGCCCAGGCCGCCCTGGAAGAAGAAGCGGAGCAGGCCGCCACCAAGAAAGCCGCGCGCAAGAAATAGCCACAGCCTCAGGGGGCCGTCTCCACACGGCCTCCTAACGATCTACGACGAGCCGCTCCGGCCTGCACCGGAGCGGCTCCTTCATTTCGAGCGCAGCCCCTGCACGGCCAGGTCGGAGCCCACACCACAATGAGTGGGGCCCGCTTGGGACGTCCCGAACTCCCCCGGGCACACCCCGGGCGGGGCCAATGCCCTGCGCCATCCAGAGCCCCCTGCCCGCCACGGGCTTGACCGCTCAAGCGTTCGTGCCCCACCGCAGAATCCCCCTCACCTCCGCACACTCCACATCCTCAGCGGGGCGCTCCCGAAACCCAGGGCACCGATGGTCCCCAAGTACGTCCGTACAGACACACCCGACTCCAAGCCGGCCGGAGAACCGAAGCACGCTGCCATCCGCACGCACCACGAGCAAAGGTCCGCCCCCGGAGAGGCAGACCCGTGCCTCTCGACGTGCCGGGCCGGTTGCCTTCTGCGCACGCTCCCGGATTGCACCCGGCACGGCGACGCCCTAAACCCGTGCGCGCTTGCGCAAAAACCTTGTCGGTTCCGATGCCCCGGGACACATTCCACCCCGGCGGCGCGGGGGCACCGCCCTGGGCGGGTCGCCCGAGGTCCCGGTGGGAAACCCACGCGGCCAGGCCCACGGGAGGCCCGGCCGGCCCGCGCCATGCGCAAAAACGCTCATTGGGAAGACCAAACCATGAAACGAGTCGGTGTGTTTGTCGATGTTCAAAACGTGTATCTTACCACGCAGGCGCTCTACGGACAGGGCCGAATCAACTTCGCCACGCTGCGCGACTACCTGCTCCGGAGCACCGACGGCGTCGTTACTTTGACGGCCTTCACCTGCTTCGACCCCGAAAGCGACGGGCAACGCTCGTTTCGCAATGCCCTCGGCCTCATGGGCTATCGCGTGATTTCCAAGCCGCTGCGTCGCCTCCCCGACGGCACCATCAAGGCCAACATGGACCTGGACATGGCGGTCGAAATCCTCACGCAGGCTGACTACCTCGACGAAGTGGTGCTGATCACGGGAGATGGCGATTTCAAAGCCATCGTGGATGCCCTTTGCCTCAAGGGGAAAATCGTCAAGATCATCGGACCCGACCGCATGACCTCCCCGGAGCTGATCCAGGCATCCCATCAGTACCTGAACCTGCATCGCATCGAAGGCATCCTCCAGACCGACACCAACCACGCGAGCCGGTCCGCCCCGGCGGAGAGCGAAGCGTCAAAGTCAGAGTAACCTGGCCGACGCGCCCGGTCCGCCATGCGAGCCTCGACATTCACCGGGTTGAAGGCGGGAACCGAGGAGGTGTCTCTCCCCCTGCGCCGCCCACCCCGTCCTCGAGCCCGACGTCGCTCCATGAGGGCGCATTTCCGTTTTTCAGCCCGGATCCAGAATCCCGGAGAATGGCTCGGTTCCGGCGGCTTACCCTTGCCAAGGACACCCAGAATCCCGCCAGGCTTTCAGGAGTATGGAAAACCTGAAACTCGCGGAGCAGCGGGCCCATGGCGCCGGGGCCTGCCTGGGCCAACATTCCCAAGGACGATGGCTCAAATCAGTCCCTGCAGCTTCATTCCCTCCGAACGCATCAAGCTCGGGGAGGTTTCACAGCCCCGGCGCAGGGGGTGCTTGCCCCAACGGGCCCCGAATTGCATGAGCCCAAGGTAGCGCCCTGGGTAACCAGATTGCCTCGATCCCGGGGGAAGGATTGCGCCTCCAGCACGCTGTACAGCTGCCCCATGGGTACCAAGCCCAGGGCACACCCTGGGTACCCGGATTACCGCCATTTCCCCGCCCACGAAGGGCGGCCTTCGTCGTGGCCCGCCCGGGCCTCGCGGTGAGGTCAACGGTTGCGCCCTATCAAGCCGCAGTGGACTTACAAGAGAGAATTCCCTGGACGTCACCCGGGCGGGTGAGTGGGAGCCGCCTTCGGCGCGGGACTGGGCCCGTGCGATCCGTGGGCCGCGGAGGCGTTCCAAGTGTTCAAGCCCCGGGACCGCGGATCCCGGGGAAGTCCGCTTGTCTGCCACCCTTCCCGTGCCGAGGTGTCGCGAACTTACGCCGGGCGTTCGGGAGTACCCAAAACCGGAGAAGTGCGCCCGTTTCACCGGCCACAGCGGCTGCCGCTTTACCTCATCGGGGACCGGCGGGCAGGACCGCAGGCCGCCAACCGTCCGGCCCTGCCAACACTCGTTCCGGCGTCAACAACGTCGCTTCGTCCTCGCCCAATTCCCGCGCCCACGGCACCCGCCCGGAACGATCCGCTCCCGGCCCGCGATTTCCATACTCCGCGTAACGCGCGGTCGCTTCCCGCGATGGATCCCCCCAATTGTGCCATCCTTCGGGCCGAACCACCGCACTCAGATCACAGTGCAGAAACACCGTCATGGCATGGGGACGCCAGGGCCGTCCCAGGTAGGTCTTCACGCCCGGTTCCCCCGTAACCCTACAGCGACGGAAAATCAGCCCGTGGGTTTGCCACGGCGGAGTGGAGGCGGCCGTGATGTACCCATCCCGCAGGCAATGAATGTGACAGTTTTCGAAATAAGCGGTCGCCCCGCCGAAAATGAAGTCCACATGCCCCTCAATGTAACAATCTTCGAAGTAATGCCGGCCGCGATTCAGCAGGATCGTATCCTGCCAACCGAGGAATCGACACCGCCGGAAGCGGACCCGGTCACCATCCACGCGCAGCGCCAGCGCCTGCCCCACGGGCCCGGCCGTGTTCGCGATGGTCAGGTTCTCCACCTCGAACCCATCGCCATCCACGTGGAGCGTGGCTGTCCGAAATGTCCCCAGGCGCCGCCCGTCCACATCCGGCATGTTGGCGTGCAGTCCCGCACTGAGAACGGTTGTCGCGGCGTCCTCGCCAACCAATCGGAGGTAACCCCGTTCCCGTTGTACATAAACCCGTTCCCTGTAAGTCCCCGGCTTGACCAGAATCACCCACCGACGGTCCGGCCCGCGATAGGGCGCCGCATAAATGGCTTCCTCGATGCTGCGGTAATCCCCGCTGCCATCCAACGCCACCACGGCATCCGGACGCAAGTTGTCCCTCCCGGGTTCGCCCGCTTCACCCTCAGACGGCCGCGTCAAACCCACAATGGCCAGAACCGTCCAAACCACCTGCCTCATAAGGACCTCGGCGCACCAGCGCGCAAAAACTTTTCCGGACTCCGATATTCCGATTCGCTCACAACGCACCCGTGTCTGTGGCCCAAGCCCACCCCCTTGTGCTGTCCGCGCATCGGGCCCTTGCCGGCGAAGCATCCTTCGGAAACCGCGTGGCATTGGAAGAAGGGTGCCCCGCGAACCTGGGGGAGATACCGGACTCAACGAGCGGAAACCGATGCTCCCGACACAGTCGAACCCGTCAAGCGCGCGCCGGGAATCTTGAAGGTGTAGGCATACCGGCAGGGCGCCTCTTCCGGGCCCAGTGGGGGCGTCTCAATGATCAGATGGTTCCCCTCCCGCAGGCTCTTCAGGACCCCGGGGACTCCCAACATCGTGACCTCTGTCTGTGCCGGCACGTCAACGTCCCGTAAAACCAGGCGGCGGCCCGGCCAGCCGGCCGTAATCGCATACAACGTGTCGCCTTTCCGGGTGAAAAACACCTGCTTGACCGCCTGTCCGTCCGGGCGCGGCTGTTGTCCCACCTGCTCCATCAGTTTGTACTCCACATTGTAGTCCCCGTACTTCTGCTCCGGAATCCGGCCCTCCGTCCACTGGGCCGCGCGGCCGGCAAACCGCGTCCCGTAGATGGCCTCCCCATTGACCCGAAGCCAATCGCCCACCTCCAACAGCCGCTGCTGCATGATCACCGGAATGCGTCCGTCCCCTGTCGGTCCCACATTGAGCAACAGATTCCCACCACGGCTCACGGTATCGCACAAGAGCAGGATCAATTCCCGGGCCGACCGGTAATCCTCGGCCGTCTCGATCCGGTTCCACCCATACGAGTATGCCATGCCACGATTTTCCTCCCAGGGATGATCCGCACCTGGCAGGCCCGCGGCGTATTCGGTCGTGTAGTATCCCCCGTGTTTGTGTCGTGTCTCTTTCCCCCAGCGATCGTTCACCGCCACTTCGTCACGCACGGGTGAGTCGTTGAACAGCCAGGCGAGAAACTCCTCCGATTTCCATTCCTTCGAAGTCATTTCCCACTCGCCGTCGCTGAAGAGGATGGCCGGCCTGTACCGCAGCACCACGTCCCTGAGCTGGGGCATCATGTGCTCGTTCACGTACCGGGTCCGATCCGTCCGCCACAACGGGTTGAACCACTCGTACAGGGAATAGTAAAACCCGAAACGCAGTCCCCGGCGGCGCACTGCCTCCGTCAGGTCCCCGAGCAGATCACGACGCGGTCCCGTATCCACCGCGTTCCAGGGCCGGCCCCAGGTTCGGCTCGCCTCCGCACTGGGCCAGAGGCAAAACCCATCATGATGTTTTGAGGTCGGCACGACATAGCGTGCCCCGGACCTCGCAAACAGGTCCGCCCACTGATCCGGGTCGAAATGCTCACATCGAAACAGCCGCGCAAAGTCTGCGTACTCGAAGTCCTCGCCCCAAACCCGTTTGTGATACTCCCACCACGGGTTGTTCTCCCCCTTCTTCGCCATTCGATGCCAATACCACTCCGCGTACTGACCTTTCACGCCCCATCCGGGCACGGAATACACGCCCCAGTGAATGAAAATCCCAAACTTTGCATCGCGGAACCATTCCGGCGTGGGGCGGCGATCCAGAGATTCCCACCGCGGTTCGTAGCGGACCGGGGTCGCGCTCTGGGCTCGAAGGCTCCAGGTAACCATCGCCAGCCCTGCGATCCCGTGGCAAAGCCAAAACGCCATCCGGTTCATGTCCCTCTTCTACCGGGGCCGGATGGCCGCCGTCGAGATCAAAGGCCTTCGCCCCACCTGACACCGCGGTTCCAGGGATCGGCTCCCTCCATGGTACGCTTGCCGAGCAACCCGTGCCTCTTGGCAAGGGCCGCCCGACACCAGCCACGCTCTCCAGAGCTTTACACGCTCCTGCCACCACCGCCGGTTCATCGCCCGGCTTGCGCAACAGAAACTCGCCAAGATGAGTCAGGTGGCCACCGTTGCAGAGAGCCGAAGAACGGGGAGGCCCGGACGGACACGGCGCCGTCTCCGCAGACCGGAAAAGCCGCTCGTGAAATGGCCGCCCCCTGCGCCGCACCCTCCCTTGCTGCCCGACCCTGACCTGTCCCGGCCCTCGAGCACCGCCAGGCCCGGGCCGGACTGATCCGCGGCAAAGCCCGGGGTTGCCAGCCCCCAAAGCGCCCCTATAGTGCCGTTCATGCAAAAGCTGGCGCCACAAACCTGGCTGAGGCTCATGCTCCTGGCATGGGCCGTTTTCACGACCCAAGCGCAGGCGCAAATCCTGAAAGTCCTGCCCCAGTACCTGGACGCCCAGGGGCGAGCGGCCCTGTCTCCCAGCCTGTTTGATCGCGACGCCTACCAGGCCGAGCTCCGTCGCAACCCATCACTCCGCAATACCATGCGGTTCCAAATCCTCTGGAAGCCCGTCGCCCCCGATCAAGGGCCCTTGCGCCTCCAACTTGAACTTCGAGGCTGGTCGACCGCCGGCAGTCCACGGGAACTGACGCTGCAACAGGCCGTTCCGGCCGGCTCGACCCGCCGACGCTGGACCTCGATTCGGCTCACGCCCGACCAGTACCGGCAGCTCGGCGACGTCACCGCCTGGCGCGTGAGCCTCTGGTCGGGTCCGGCCCTGTTGGCGGAGCAAAAATCCTTTTTGTGGACGGACCGTACCCCTCGTTAGGCCGCGCGGCACCCGCTTCCACCACGCAGCCGGGCCGGTCCCGGACATTCTCCCCTTCTTTCGCGTAAATTGCGCCTGATTGCGCAGAAGCTCGAACGTTTTCCGAGCTCCTCTACCCCGCCCTTGGCATCGAACCTTGAAATCCCCTCATTCGGCCACTTCAGCGTTTCGCCTCCGCAGCCGCTACCGGCCGCTCGTCCTTGCGCCGGGGGTCCGCCCCCGCCATGTTGGCCCCGATGAAGCCACTGCAAAGTTTGGTGTTTGCGCTGATCATCGTGGGGCTGTTCAGCCTCGGGCTCTGGCTCGGTTCCCGTCACCCGGAATGGTTCGGCGTACCCACGGGGCCGCGCATCCAGACCAGTGCTGCCATCCTCCAGCAGGTTCAATCCCTCGCCCAACTGGTCACCGTCCGCTACGTGATGGAGAAGGCCGTGGTGGCCGAAGATGTCAAATGGTACGGCCAGAACCGATTGCTTCTTCTGGCCCACGGCGTGGTCAAAGCGGGCTTCGATCTCGCTCGGATGGAACCCGGGGACATTGCGGTGGAGGGAGACCGCCTCACGCTGTGGCTGCCGCCCCCACGCGTGACGGATGCCTACCTCGACGAAGCCCGGACCCGCGTCATCGACCGCGACACCGGCCTGCTCCGGCGCTTCGACAAAGAGCTGGAACAAACTGCACGCCAAACGGCGCTGCGGGAAATTCGTTTGGCCGCGCACGAAGCCGGGATCCTCCGCGACGCCGAGGAACACGCCCGCCAACAACTACGCCGCTTCTTCGAACTGGCCGGCTTTCGCGAGGTCCAGATCCACATCCGACGGCCCGACCGGGACAACTGAAAGCCCCCCTCGAAGCGTTAACGGGATCGCGTGCGCCGTGTAGCCACCGGCCCGGCCGGATCAGGGATTCGCTCTACCCCGGCAATGCGCCGAATGGGCACCCGCCACCCTGAAGCCTCATTCGGCTCGTGCTGCATCTCCACCACCAGGCGACGCCGACGGATCCCCACCGGCAGATCCGCCGGCCAGGTCAATCCGGGAAACCCGACGCCGCGCAACGAGGCCGCCTCGGGCCGGCGATCTGCAATCGCCTGGTAACATCGAATCTCTTGCAGAAACGTGGCCAGATGCAGCTTCGTCGCCATAAGTCCAACCACCCAGAGGCAGGACGCATGCCATGCACCGCTGCGGCGCAACGGCAGCGGCCCGCCCGCAGGTGCGGGCTCTCGAATTGCCTGCACTGCCGCCTCTCCCGAGCGGTTTCCGTCGATGCGGGCAACTCCGCGCCCATGGTCTCGCGACGTCTGCTGTCCGGCTCGTGGACAGTCGCTGCCCAAATTCCACCCTCCCGTACAACGTAGCTGCCGACGAGAGTCGGCAGATCGATGCCCTCGCCGGGCTATCCCACCAGAGGGGCTTCGATCGGGGACGGCAATCTGCATTCTCATCCCCGCAACAGCGCTCCACAGCACCGGCCACCAAAAACCCACGAACCCCTGACAGGTCCACGGCGGTCGGCAGCCCTCAATCCAGTCGCCGCCGGCGGAAGTCGGCGGAGTCCAAGCCCTGCTTGACCAGGTGATCGCAGTGTCGGCTTCCGTAGCCGCCGACGGGAGTCGGGGGACGAAAGTCGACGGAGAATCCTTCCCGAGACCGTTCGTCACTTTCCCGGCCCCCTGCCCAACAGCCGCCGAAGGCCAAAAAAAAAAACACACTGCTGTGGTAGGCAAAGCTGCTGCTTTAGGGACGGACTCGACGTGAAAAGACCCCTGGCACGCGCTGGAACCGTCAAACCGGGCCGTCACCCACTGGGCCGGCAGGACACCAAACCTTTCCAGCCTCTCCGCGAAGATTGCCGCGCTGATTTCCGGCTCGACCGCTGCCGCCCGCTCTCGAACCTCGCGCGGTCACCCGCGCCCAGCCGGACAGAATCGCATCTCGAGCGAACCACTCTCGTTGTCCGTTCTTCGATTGTCCGGCTCCGACTGGGACACGGCTGCTTTCGCGTAGCGGGGGCTTGACAGGAGAGAGAGAGAGAGAGACTCAGGTCCGTGACCAAGCGGCAAGCCATTGGTGCCATGAGCGGTCAGGCGCGGGCATGCGCCATGCCAATGCCCCTCGCACGCAAGGTCGGCCACATTTCCTGCGCCAACCCAGGGTTCTCAGCGATTGTGCAGTGCACTTCTGCTCCCGAATGCGCCCATTGGCCGCCCTGCAAACCGCGTCTCCTTTCGACAGGTTCGCCGCTGGCCCGCGACCTCTTCCACGGCGCCTTCCTTGTGCAATTGGAGCGACAGGTCCTCAGGACGGGTTTTTGTGCATTCCCTCCATGGCCACGCCCGCTGCGCCATTCGGCTTCGGTTCCGGGAGCATCCGGAGGTGCCCATGACGCGATCTTCTGTATTTCGAAATCTGCCTCACCTGCTGGCAGCAGCCATTCTGTTCTTCTTCGCAGCGTCCCATGCGGCAACGCTCTTTGTCCCCTCGGTCGAGGACGGCCTGCGGAATCTTGTCTTCCCGTTCCTCACAAACCGGCAGGTGTACCTCTTCGCAGCAGCCCTTCAACTGGCCTGTGCATGGATCTCTATCCGGTGGCGAGGGCAGAAGCTCCCCAGCGCGATTCTCCTGGCCTTGGTCGGCACCATGCTCTGGTATCGCTGGGCTCTGATCTGGAACGGCTATGTGGAATCCTGTGGATGCCTCGGCGTGTTGCCGCGGCTGTTCCCCGTGGGTCGCCAGCTGGATCGTCTGATTCCCTCCGTTGCCCTGGCGCTGATGGTCCTTTGCGCGCTCCCCGCCTTGTTCAGGCAAGGCGAAGAGCACTCCTCCCGCGCAAGCCACGCGCCTCTCAGCCCGTCAGGACCTGGATAGGCCCGCAGAGCCGTGGCATCTTTCCAAGGCTCTCGTCAGGATTCCTGACTCCAGCCACCGGGGGAAGATCAATGGCCGCACCAGGTTGCTCTCCGCTTGCCGCCCAGGGCCACATCGACATTCCGCCGCCCCATGTTCGATCGCCGTCCCGCAGACCCGGCCCGGGCCGAACACGCCGTTCGCCAGGGCCCGCGTTACGACGCCTTCCTCCGCCCCGGCCCGGTCACGCTCAGGCTCGGGCCCTGCTGTCCGTTACGGTCCAGCTCGATCCCCTGAGCCATGGGCGGCCACACTTCGCCCACCGCCCGCAGTGGGGAACCTCAGTCCTGCTTTCAGAATCCTTCAGCCGCTCGAGCCTGCGTGCCGCAAACGCCCTCGGCCCGATTGTCGAGCGTCTCCGAGAGACCCTCTGTGCGCCCGGCCGACGGGTGCCAACCTTTGGCGGTCCGGGCTGCCCCGGGTACGGGTGTGCCCGGGAGAGCAGTGCGGACCGCCATGTTCCCAACCCCGGATCCCAACGAAGGAGGAACCCCCATGAAATCGAGACTGGCAAGCCTGATCCTGGCCCTGTCGCTGACCCTTCCCTGAGTCGCCCTGCAACTGCTGGCCCAGCCACCCCACGCGCAAAGCGACCAGCAGTGCGAGGTGAACGAGGACGAAGACGGATGCAAGGAGCAAGGTAAGGACTGCACGGTGAAAACTACAAACGACGGTACCTGTCAAACGGTGAGCAACACTCTAAAGCCGTGTAAATGCGACCGCCGTCAGACCCGGCTGCTGTGACACCCACGTCACGGCAATTGTGATCGCGGTTGCCGCAACCGAACCGCGACACACCTCCATCAGCGCCCGTCGGGTCTGCTCGGGTCCGGCGGGCCCTTCTTCGATTCGCACCGCTACAATGACAGGCTTGAGCTCCTCCCCAGCCCAATGTAGCGTTCAGGCATGCTTGCTCCCGGCCGCGTCGCTTCTGCCACTCCCATCCAACTCCCGCCGCTTATGACCTCGGCCAAGGCTTGTTTCCGCCGCGCCTCTGCGTCTGCTGCCGCTGCGACGCGGCTTTGCGCCTGTTCTGCTGCAAAAGAAGAGGTTGCCAGGGGCACCTCCGGCCACCGTCGCCGTAAGGAAAAAAGGCATCTCCGCCTCTGCGTCTCGATATTGTGGACGTCGATCAGCCTTTCGTGCGCTCTCGGGGGGTTCGCCGAAACGATTCACGTCACCGGATTGATTGAGAGGCGCCAGTTCAATCCAGAGACCGGTGCCGAGTACAAGGAGTCGTATCGGCTGATTCATTTTAGCGTCCTGTTCGGTGACCCATACTGGCAGGTGCAGGGCACCAATCTGCACATGCCTGATCACTGGTTATCCGTGTGTCACGACGGAACCAATACGTATGCCTTCTACCCTCCAGTATTGGAGGACGACAAACTCAGCGGTGCGTCCCTCCCCTCCCGCGCGATGATTTACACGGGCTCGTGGTGGCTGTTGCATTACATCCTGAATGAACGGATGCAGATCTACCCCGCATGGATCGCTTACTGCCTCCGGCCCGATTCCCTCAGGCCCGACAAACAGGGGCGAATCGTAACACTGCCGATCCACGGGGGTCGCGATGGGCTGCCAGTAAACCGCAGCGAGGTCGTCCCGGCGAAGGATCGCCGATTCATCGATGTCTTGCGTGTCATTCGCGATCGATCCCTCGATCGACCCCCGAAAGAATGGATGTTGCTCCCCCACTATAACACTCCGCGGACCTTGCAGGAGTACAACTGGTTCCTGGAGGACATCGAGTTTGTCCACGGCCTGCCAGATGGATTGGTACGCAGCGAGTTCGTTTGCATGGAGCGGCTGCAGTATCGGGGCTGGTCGCTTCCGGTTCGTTGCGTCATGGACCACTACTTGAGTTCCGTACCGGGCAAGCTCTGGAGACGGGTGACGGTCCTGGCGACCAACGTGCAATGGTCGGCCGAGGGGTTCGACCCCGTGCCCCGGCCGTCGGAGCCGGTGGAGGTGGCCGACTACCGCTACCGCCGCTTCGAACGCAAACGCCTCTTCCTCCACGCCACTTACACCCTCCAGCCGGGTCAACCCTGGCCCACCGATCGCGATCCCGAACTGCTGGCGCAGGCCGAGCATTACATTCGCCACGGCCCCCGTTATGACGCCTTCCTCCGCCCCGGCCCGCGTCACTACCTGGCCTGGACCCTCTTCCTCGCCCTGGTCGTCCTGCCCACCCTCCTCTGGACCCTGAAGCTTCGAAAAACAGGGCTCCCCCGATCCGCCGGCCACCGGAGTCAATCCTCATGAACCACGACCTGGAACTGCGATTCGAGCACTCTTATGGTCATCTCAACGCGAATCCGCCGGTGCCCCCAAAAGGCCACCGCTTCTGCCGCAGCCGGGCCGGCTGCCTGCCGTCCGACGATTCATCTCGAGGGCACAGGCAGGGTCATCCAGCGTGCACGCCCTACGAGACCCGCTACCCCTGGCATACCGCTGCCGAGAAGCCTGCTGAGAGCCATCACAGGCGGGGAGGCGTTCTCGCGGTCGCCATGTCCAACGCGCGGTTTCCGGGGGTGTGGTGAGCCCTGTCCGGCCGTGGACCGATACACCCGCACCGACACACGGGGCCCGGTGAGACGACGCAACAGCAACCGCGCCGACCGCATGGGCCAGCACGGGCGGCCGGGGATGTCCGCGCCCGCAGCCGCCTGCGTTGACAATTCCTCTGCTCTGATCCGATGAGCCCCGTCGACCCAGCGCCCGGCGCCGGGTCCCGGCAGGGTTCGTTTCGAGCCGTGAGCGGGTTGATCGCTCTTGGCCTCGTGGCCGCGCTGCCGCTGCTCTTCCTGGGTTTCCCGCCGCGGGGACATGACAGCATCCATCACGCCCGCTGGTGCTCGAATTTCGCAAGCCAGGTTTGGTCCGGGGAGCCGTATCCCCGCTGGTTGTCCCAGGTCAACTTTGGGTTCGGCAGCCCTGCCTTTTTCTATTACCCGCCGCTCGGGCACTGGGTCGCAGCCGCTTTGTGCCCCCTGTTCGCCGGCCCCCGGCAGGTCTGGATGAGCCTGGGATGGGCTGCGGCCTTGGCGCTCCTGCTCTCCGGGGTTACTGCCTGGGTCTGCTTCTCGAAAATGGCAAGGCCCGGCCGGGCATGGTTGGCTTCGGCATTGTACATGCTGGGTCCCTACCATTTGGCTCTCGGTTTGTACGAGCGTGCGGCCTACGCCGAGTTTTGGACGTACGTATGGATGCCGCTCATTGTGCGCGGGATATGGCGGTTTCGGGCGAAGGAGCCCTCCGCAGGGGGCTGGGCAATCACCGGTCTTACCCGCCTGTTCCTGTCGCACCTTCCCACGACGGTTACCTTCACGCCATTGGCCCTCTTGCTGGCCCTGGGGCACGGCTGGGCCGCATTGGGACGCACGCTACTGGCGCTCACCGGTGCAGTGATGTTGGCGGCCGTTTACCTTTTGCCGTGTTTTGCGTACTTGGGCTTTGTGAACACCGGCTCGATGCGGGGCGGTCTGCACGAGACCTTCTTTTTTCCGAATCTATCCCTGACCCAACCCTTGGCAGTGCCGGACGCCTTCAGTATCCGCGTCTTCATGGTATTTCTCGGATTCCTTTTGACCCTTGTTTGCCACCATCTCCGGTGGCTGAGCTCGTGGGCATCCCGGGACCGCCCGGCCGCCGCACCGCACTGGCTGGGGCTCGGTTGGCTGGTCACGTTCCTGATGCTGCCCTTGAGTCGTCCGATCTACAGCGCTCTGTGGCCCTTGCAGATGATTCAGTTCACCTGGCGCTTCCTCGCCCCCGCCAGTCTGATATGGGCCGCATTGATTGCGAACGGCAGAGGGGACCCCAGGGAACCCAGGCTCGGCCGTGTATGTGATGGCGTGGGACTGCTGAGCGCCCTGGTGACGCTGGTCCTCGTGAGCGGAGGAGTAATCTCGGACACTGCATCCCAATATGCCCGGGGTCCGTCTCATCCACCGGAACCCCTTCGCACGTTGTTGGATGCCCGGGAATACCTTCCGGGCCTGGCCAGCCCGTGGGCGGCCCGCGATGCCATGGGAGACCGCTTGGTGGTTCCACGGTCCTCCGAAGCCGCGGTGTCCATCCAGGGATGGAAAGCGCGCCATCTCCAGTTCACCGTAAACACTCCCCGAGCCACAACACTGTGGGTCCGACAGCTTTATTACCCGGGCTGGCGCGCGTGGCGTGACAACACTTTGGAACTCAAGGTGGACGGTTCCGGCCCGGGCGGCGCGATCGCCGTGGAACTGCCGCCCGGAAACTACCGCGTGGATCTCAGGCTCACCGCCCTGTTGCCGGAACGCCTCGGAGGATGGATCTCGTTTTTCACCCTTGCGGGACTGGCATTTCTGGCCATCGGGCGCGTACGCCTGAAGTCGCCGGAGTTTCAGACACATTCCGGCGCGCAGCCGACCGGTGGCCCTTCATCTCCTTGCCAACCCGTATGATCAGGTCCGCAGTTGCAGATACCCCGGGAAATCACTCGTGCGACGCTCCCCCTGCCGCACCGCAAGGCAACTCCGCCATCCTGAGGTTATGGATGCCATGCGACAACGAGGCGCCAAGCCTGAACACGATCCCCCAATGCATCACTGCCCCGCCCGTGGCGGCGGACGTCGTTGCCGTGGATGATGGATTCTCGGACGCCGCGTGGGAGATTCTCCTGCACCGGGCTGAGCAGGATGCCCGTGTTCAGACCTTGCGGCAGGACAAAAACCGCGCCAATGGGGCAGCGACCCGTACTGCCCTGGCTGCCCTCTCGGCGCCCGTCGTTGTGATTCAGGACGCCGATCTCGAGTATGACCCCACTGATTGGCCCTTGTTGCTTCAGCCCGTCCTGGCAGTCGCGCCGCCATGGTCCATGGGAGCCGCTTTGCGGCAGCTACCCGGCCCAGTACGCCGCTGTGGCATCGCTGGCAGAAATCGGGTCCTGCCCCGCGCCGCCAATCACATTACGGGCCTCCGACTCACTGACGTGGCAACCTGCTAAGAGGCTTCCCGTCGCGACCTATTGCTGAGTTTCCCCCTGGGAGAGGAACGTTTTGGTTTCTGTCCGGAGGAGATCGCCAAACTGGCGCGATCCGGAATCCCGATGCTGGAACTTCCCATTCAGTATGGCCACCGCGGCCGCGCCCGAGGCAAGAAGCTCAGGTGACAAGAGGGCCGGGCGGCTCTCCGATGCCTGTGGGTAATACTCCCGCATCCCTTGACGCCAAAACTTCGGCCCCCTCGTTCAAAAGCACCCCAGCAAGAGCTCAGCCGGGCCACTTCGTCTCCCGAAACCGCTTCGTCCAGGGCCTAGCAACCGGCTCGGCGACAAGAAGCGCGGGTCTTCGATTCAGGGGGCATTTCTGACCACGGCGAGCCTGACCAAAACGAAGCTCGGAACCAACCCTGCGCCAGCGTCCAGGCTCTCCGGGCTGCAGAAGTCGACTCGCCTTCCTGACCATCGGCCTTATCCTGTGTGCCGCGAGGTCTCTGCCGGGAAATCGCGTCAAAGCATGGCACCTGTCGAACCAACGACCGAAAAAACGGCCATGCCTGCAGCGCCCGGCCGTCGGACACTCGGATGGATCCTCTTGCTGCAGGCGATGGTTTACTCCGCCGGCGTTTTGGTGTTCACGGGACTGGTACAGAGCGGAGGCCGTTGGTATTCCTATCAGCCGGAGTACCGGGCTCAGGTGGCGGCGTTGCTCGCCGGCCGATTGGCCCTGAGTCATGATCCCTCCGCCCTGCGGTTCGATCACTGTTGGTCCCAAGGAGGCGTTCATCAGGTCTGGGGCCTCGGGGTTCCTCTATGGTTGCTACCCTTCGAAGCCCTGGCTCGCGCGATGGGCTTCGCGCCGTTTCCCGACCTGGCAGCGTTCGGGATCGCACTCGGCCTGGCCGCCTGGTGTTTACTCTTCTGCCTCCTCCACGAAATCCTCGTCCGCCCACCCGTTGTCCCGGCCCACGAGGCGCCCACACCGGTTCTGCAGCCGAGAGCCCTCTGGCTCTGCTGGACAGGGTTGACCGCCGCATTGGCCCTGTTTTTCCCTCCGTTTTTGCGGTTGCTGCGCACGCGCTTCCAGGTTTACGAGCAAGCCATCGCGTACGAGTACATCGCCGGGCTCGTATTGCTGGCTCTACTGATCCGCCTAGCCGGCCGGCCGACTCCTTCGCGATGGTGGGCCCTGTGTGGATGGGCCGGGGTGGGAGGATGGATCCGCCCCACCCTTGTCCTTCACGGGATCGCCGCAGTGCTTAGCGGTTTGTGGCTCCTGGCAAACCATCGTGGACCCGAATGCGCCGGGGCTGAAGGGCGCACCACTCGCACGCGGGCTCTCTCGCCGGTGCGACATCCCATCATCACGGGCTTGTTGCTCTTTGTGCTGGGAGGAGCAGGTCTCTACGTGACCAACGCGTTGCGCTTCGGAGACGGATTCGAGTTCGGTCACAGGCTCAACGTCCAGAGCTTGTACGGGTCCCTGTATGCAACGCGATTCGACCATCCGTTTGCCACCGAACCCCTTCCGTCCGCGGCTCGAGAGCTTTTCGGGCTCTTGTTCCTCGAAAAGCAGCTGACGTGGGATTGGTACGCCACGAACCTGTTTCCGGGTCAGTCCAGCACGGTCCGATGGCGGGAGATCGGCCTTCCCACGTATGATCCAACCTATCTCGTGCTCTTGCTGCCGGGTTGGGGCGCGGCACTGGCCCTTGCAACGCGTCGGGATCGGCACCGCAACGGGCTGAGGGCCTCTCGTCCTGCGGATCATCCTTGGGCAATCCGGCAGGTGATCACCGGGTTAGGGGTGTATTCGGGAATTGCAACGTTTCTCCTGACCGCGTTCTATCTGCGCAACTGCGTCATCGCCACGCGTTACATGCTGGACTTCATGCCCGCGTTCGCCGCCGGGATGATGGCCGGTTGGCTGGTCGTTGGACTCGCCTGCGACCGGGTTCCTTCGGCCTCCATGCGCGTGACGCTGCTGGGCACAGCCGGCATCGCCCTAGTAGCCTGGCTCGCATGGCAATCTCGTGCCATGCACCAGATTTACGGCGAGCCACGGCCCCAAACGCGGGCCGAAGCCATCGCATCGCTACAAAAGCACCTGGCCACTCAACCGGTCGCGCTACCGCCGAATGGTCGTTACACGAATCCCGAGGAACCCAGGGCCACCGGGATCCCGTTCAATGGCGCAGGTTGGGAGCGCAATCCCGAGGGCATGCTCATGCCCTGCGTGATCCTCTTCGTGGACTCACCTCACCTGCTGGAATTGGAATTGGAGGAGATCAGCGAGGCACCGATCCCGGCAGATCCGCATGCGATCCGCGCCAGGGTCGGGTTGGAGATGCTGAAGCGGGAATCGGTCGAGCGCACCGAGCGCGGTTGGCGGATTCGATTTGCGGCCCCTCGCCGGCGTTGTTACCAGGAGGGCATCCAGCCGGTTTTCCTGGCCACGGTGCCGCGAAGCTTTCTGGCCGCCCAAGAAGGACTCCCCTGGCGCCTACACCAGGTCCGCTGGCGTTAACCGGCCCTGGAACGGCCTGCTTCTCAGAAAAACAGGTCCTCCAAATCGGCTCGAGAAAGGCGTGCGTCACCCAAAACCTGCGTGGCCCCTACGCGCGGCTTCCGCCACGGCTGCGGCCCATGGCTTTACTCGGGGCGGAGTTGACGAGAGAGCCCTGTCCGATTCGGACAACGGAACAAGGTAGCCCACCGACGGAAGTCGGCGGATTTGAAGCAAGCCGGCTGGCAATCGGGATCGCCGGATCGATCCATGGTCCTGCGGTCACTGCAGCGACTGCCCCCGAAGCCAGGGTCTGTATTCGAATTCCCGGTCTTCCGGCCGATGGCGGCGACGAGCGAGCCGCCATCCACCCAGCCGCCCGACGGAACTCGGCGGAAGCTCGCCCCACAACCATTCACTGCGTGTCCCTGGTGGCTGCCGTCATACTCCCCACGGAAGTCGGCGAAGCCCCCGGGCCCGGTCGCGTCACAGCGTTTCGACGACAGCCACCGAATTGGCGGCTCAGGGCGCACAGGAACTGCCGAAGATCCACAGAAAACCCCGCGGGAGGCGAAGGTACCGCCAACAAGCGCCGCCAACCCGAAAAATCTGCCCGCCGGCGTTGATCCCTGTAAGACCGGTCCACAAAACCAGAGCCGCCGGAAGCGCAGCATTTTTGCACAACCTTTCGGGCCGTCCGCGAAGCTGACCTTCAAAGCGAGCTCAGGCACGCCACGCCGCGCCTCCGCACGGACAGGCCACTGCCCCCAAGATCGGCTGGGATGTCTGCACTCAGGCTCAGGCCGACCGTGCGGGCTTTGGTCGCCTTTGCAGTGAGTGAGAGCGCCGGCTCGGATGCACGCAGTATTGACTCGGCGCTCTGAGTTCATGACCCAGCACCCCCTTGAGGCCGGGATCATGAAAAACGGCCTCGTGGAACGATGGCGGTTTCGCGGCTCCGCTCAAGCCCGCGCAATGCGATGGAGTTTTGCAAGCCCCGCTTTCACGAGGCAGGGGAAGGCTTTTGCCGGATGCGGCGGGCAAATCTTTGGGCTGCCCCCTCGGGGTGCTTGGTCTTCCCCTCAGGCCGGGTCGGCGCCGGCGAGGGCGTTTCGGCGATAAATCGGCCGGTCCACAATCTGGGCCGGGAATCCCTGGCCACGAATTTCGATCTCGATCGGGGTGTCTGGTTGTGCCCGCGCGGTGGGCACGTAACCCAGTCCAATCCCCACCCCCAGGCAGGGACTCTGCGTTCCGCTCGTCACGCGACCGCAGGGTTCGCCTTCCACGCGAATCGGATAACCCGGACGCGGCGGCGGGGTGCGTCCGATCATGCGGAACGCCACACTCTGCCGCGACCAACCGCGCTGCTGCTGTTCCTCCAGGGCCGCGCGGCCCACAAAGTCACCCTTGGTCATGATCACAAACCGGGCCAGGCCCGCTTCCCATGGGGTCGTGGTTTCATCCAGTTCCTGCCCGTACAGTGGGTAGCCCATTTCCATGCGCAACGAGTCGCGCGCACCCAGTCCACAGGGTCGGATCCCGTGGGGAGCGCCGGCCTCGAGGATCCGACGCCACAACGCCACAATGGCGCTGTCCGTGCCAATGATTTCGAATCCGTCCTCGCCCGTGTACCCCGTGCGCGACACGAGCACGCCGCTCTTGTCAAAGGCGAACCCGCCAATTTGGTTCTTTCGAAGCTCGGTCACGCGCGCGACCCGCATCCCGGAGATCGAAGGGCCGCTCACGCATGCGTCCAGAAACTTCGTCACTGCCGGGCCCTGGACGGCCAGCGCGGCGTAGTTGTGAGAGGCGTCCGTGACCCGCAGTTCGTCCGGGGACGCGAAGGACTCCGCCAGCTGCTGCAACCAGGCCACGTCCACCGCGGTTCGCGCGGCGTTGACCACCAACAAAAAGACCTCTTCGGACAGCCGGAAGACATACAGATCGTCCACGATGCCGCCACGAGAATTGCACAGCAGACTGTACTGTCCCTGCCCCGGCACCAGGCGGGCGACATCGTTGGTGAGCCCGTAGTTCAAGAAGCGCTGTGCGGCCGGCCCGCTCACGGTGATTTCGCCCATGTGCGAGATGTCGAAAAGGCCGGCCGCCCGGCGCACGGCCCAATGCTCTTCGACGATCCCGGAATACTGCAGGGGCAGTTCCCATCCGGCGAACGACACAAAGCGCGCGCCCAGGCGCTGCTGCTCTTCGAACAGAGGAGTGCGCTTCAGCATGAGGAAAGGGAAGAAGGCCGCGCCAAAGACTCGGGAGCCGCTTCGAGCGGCCGGAGTCGTTCGAGCCTGGCCAGGACTTCCTGGGCCAGCACTTCGTAGGCCGCGGAGGCACTGCTGTACGGATCGTACTCGATAATCGGTTTGCCGAAGCTGGGAGCCTCCGCAAGCCGCGTGGTGCGCGGAATCACCGTTTCAAAGACCAAGTCCCCAAAATACTGACGCACCTCCTCGACCACCTGGTTCGAAAGCCGGGTCCGCGCATCATACATGGTCATCAAGATGCCCAGGAGTTGCAGTCGCGGATTGAGCCCGGCCCTGCGCACCTGATCCAACACCCGCTGCAGCATCGACAGCCCCTCCATGGCGTAATACTCGCACTGCAGAGGCACCAGGACGGCATCCGCGGCCACGAACGCGTTCATGGTCAACAGGCCGAGGGAGGGCGGACAATCGATCAGAATCAGCCCGTAGCGGTCGGCCTGTCGGAGCGACACCAGCGCCTCGCGCAGTCGGTGGACATTCCTCTCGGCCCGCGCCAGTTCCACCTCCGCGCCGCAAAGATCCACTTCACTCGGAACCACATGCAACCCGGCGCAGGCGGTGGGCTGAATCTTTTCTTCCACGGCCCCGCTTCCCAGAAGAACGCCGTACACGCTGCCTCCGGGCCTTTTTTCCAGCCCGAGGCCACTGGTGGCATTGGCCTGCGGATCCAAATCAATCAACACCACCGGCGGTTTCAGTCGCCCCAGACACGCCGCCAGGTTCACGGCCGTAGTGGTCTTGCCCACGCCACCTTTTTGATTGGCCACCGCGATCACGATGCTCGACACAAGGCGGGTGTACCCGATGCACCGCGGGCTTTCAAGCGAGCAGACGGCCCGCCGCAGTCGCAGTCCCAATGCCACTTGCCGGCGCTTCGCCAGTCACCGCAGGGTCCGAGTGGGGACCCGCGGCCATGAGGCGCAACCCATCATGGGCCGAACCATCGGGGCTGGCTGTGGGTGCGACGGCCCGGCGTGTTCGCCCGCGTTTTCCAGGACCCCGAGACGGCCAAACGAACCATGCGCTCCCATGACCGCATTCTCGGGAAACGCGAGCGGTGGCAATCACATCTGGACCCGAAGAGGGGCCAAGCTCACCACCTGAATCCTGTCGAACGCCCTGAAATCTCGCGGCCGCTGGATCCAAACGGTCCAAGGAAAAACAGGGCCCATCACATCGGGCGGCGTTCCGACATCGGCCCTCGCCCCATGGCCGTTGCCACCCCTCAGCCGCATGAATGGGACCTCCGGACCCTGATCGCGAACGCGTTGAGCCGGCAGAACGGCACCCGGCGGGGCGTCCATGGCAGGAATTGGCCGCGCCCTGAGTCAGGTTCGTCGCGGAATAACGAGCGCTCCGGCCGGGTCGCCCGAAGTGCGGAATTCCGCCTGGGAGGCTCTGCCCGCTCCGCTCGCCTCCGAGACCCGCGAGAACCTCGTAGCGCTGTCGCAGCGATGCAGAAGGCCGCCGCTATTCCAGCTCTGGGATCGATACCCAGCGATCCGCATCCCCGCCGTTGACCGCGGAGGTCGACTCCGGTTCTTTCTCGCCCTCCGGCTGACCGCTTGCAGTCAGCATCTCCCGACGTGGCTTCAACAAGGCGTCCAGCGTCCAGGTGGAAACCTGGTAAATCCAGCCCTCCAGTTTTTTTTCCTGGGCGAGCTTGTCGCTCAACCGCTGCTGTTTCTCCTTGAATTCCTTGTCGAGCCGCTCCTTGTCCTCCGGCTTCTCGTCCGCTCCGGGCGTCCGCTCCTGCGGGAGATCGGCGTGGACGCTCACCGTCACATAGTAACTCTGATTGGTTTGGGGGCTGACGTGCAGGGTGTAGGTGAATTGGTCGAAAGTCTCCACGGTCACCGTCACCGGATGTTCCAGTCCGACCTGCCCTGGCGGCGTATCTTTGGGCAGGACATCAAGGAACGAGGGCCAGCTCAGGCCGCTGGTCGCGCTGGTGGCCTTGGCGGAGTCCAGTTGTTCCCCCGGTTTCGCGTCCACCAACTGCCAGGGGGCGCTCTCGGTTTCGCGCCGGATGGCCCACGAGTTCGTAGCCTCGGCAAAGCGGACCTCGACTCGCCGCGGCCGTTCCACCTTGAAAAAGTCCTTGGCAATCCATTGTTCCGGCCTCGGCTCGAACCCGGACAAGGTGTCGGAGATCAGTGCCACCCGCCCGGTCGCTTGCATGGACATCACGAACCGGCCCACGGGGAAGCCCCCGTCACCTTCCATCCCGGCTCCGGCTGCCACCGGACGGGCCTGGGTCTTGCCGAGCAGCAAGCCGGCCAGTGGTTTGCCCTGCGCATCCAGGAACTCGACCAGCGTCGCTGTGTTCGTTCCCGGTCCGGGGGGTAGGAGGGACAGTCGGCCCATCTGGGAGGGGCCCACTTCCTCCACCTGCACCGCCTTCAACTCCGACGCTTTCAGGATCCACTCACTGATCTGATTGAAATTGGCCGGGTAATCCCCTCGCTCCCGCACCCGCCAGAGACCGTCCTTTTTCACCAGGTTCAGTTCATTGGTCTCGCGGCGGATGCGCACGTGCGCAATGTCGTTGATGGCCAGATCGGGCAGGACCTTTGACCCCGCCCCCAGGGCCGCCTGCTGCCAGCTCCGGCTCTCCTGGCGGTAAAGCCAATAACCCGCCCCCCCCAGGACGACCACAAGGCCCAACAGCAACGCCAGTTGTTTGCGGTTCATTTGGCCGATGTCCGTTTGCGCCGATAGAGTGCGATGGCGATGCCCGACAGGGAAACGAACAACGGCATCGCCAGGATGTTCATCCATTGGACGCGCGTCTGCAGCGCGTCAATGTCCCGACGAAACTCGCGGCGCACCCGCTTCAGCTCCTCGCGGGTGCGGGCTTCCTGTTGACGAAACCGCGCAATCTCCGCCTGTTGCTCGGGCGAGAGAATGAATCGCTGGCCCGGTTCCTTTTGCTGCTGGAGTTCGTTCAGGCGCCTCTGGGTTTCTGCCAGGCTGTCCTCGAGTTTCTTGATTTCGGCCTGGTATCGCTCCTGCGCCGCCGCCTGCATCTTTTGAATGCGCGTGAAGGGCCGGCTTGGCATGGCGCGACTGCGAACGCTGATCAGGTTCACGTCGCCGGCCAGCTGCTCCACCACGTTTTGAACAAAGTTCAGGTTGGCGTTGGCCGGTATGCGCAGGATGCCAAAGGGACTGTTCAACTCCCGAATGGCAAACCGGTCGAACAAGAGATCCGCATCTCCCACCAGCACCACCACGGTCTCCTCTTTGCTTTCCTGCAGCGGCGGAGGCCCGTTGGTCGATCCGGGGGCTCCGTTGGGAAAAGCCGTTTTAAACCGGCCGGTTAACCGGATGGCCAGCGGGTGTTCCTTCCCCGAGGAGCGGAACTCCTTCAGGATGTTCTCCCCGCTGATGTGGGCCATGAACCCTTCCACCAACTGGGACTCCGGCGTGCTCTTCAGCAACACCGTCTGTTTCAACCCCTCGACCGGTGTGCCCGAGAAAGCCCCGACCAGCGGCATCCATAACGTCCCAAGTTCACTGGTCACCGGATCATCGGGATTCATCCCCTGCCGGGTCACCGCCAGAAAGGCCGGGGCCTCCACCGGCTGATTGCGTTGACCCAACAGCTGCATCTTGAAGTTCAAATCGGCCACGACCTTCGTGGTGTCGAACCGCAGCCCCCACGCCGTCAAAAGTTTCTCCAGATTCGAGGGCGCCCCCGGCATGCTGAACGGCAGATTGCCCTGCTGCCGGCTGTCCGCCAGCGACACCGGATCCAGGAAGGCCACCAGCTTGCCGCCGCGCATCAGGAACTGGTCAATGGCGTACTGGGTCTTCTCGGAAATGTCCCGCGGATGGATGATCACGAGCACCTGAATGTCGTCATCGATTTTTTCCGCGGTCAGTTCCACGCGGCGCACGGTGAAGTCGGCTTGCAACTCGCTGACCACCGCCCACGGTTCCTGATTCCGCTGGCCCATCTGCATCATGAACGGATTGGCCGGGCCGCCGAACACCGGCAGGGCACTCATGATCCCCACCACCGGCTTTTCCGGTTTGATCACCCGCGTGATGGCCCGCAGGATGTCGTACTCGAGCAACCGTTCCCGGGTCGGAGCCAGAAAAGGAATGGCAGCCCGGGAATCAAGCATGCTGACCGCCAGCCCGAGATAGAAACGATCGCCGGTGGGCAGCAACTGCGGCTCCATGTTGTCCATCCGCGCCGAGTCCTCCGCGTCCGAGTCGGGTTGGGGATCCAGCTTCTCGATCCGCAGCTTGCCGCCGGCCGCCTCCCGAAACTCCTCCAAAAGATCCTCCACCCGCCGGGCATAGTTGCGCAAAAACACCGTCTCCGGCGTGGCCGTGTCGAGGCGAGACCAGTAAAACCGGATGGTGACGGGGGTATCCAGCCGACTCAGAATGGCGCGCGTGCCGGGAGACAGGGTGTAGGCCTTCTCGGCAGTCAGGTCCACCCGGTGCTTGAACCGGGCCGTGACCAGGTTCAGCCCCAGCAAAATGATGAACATGGCCGCCACGCCGACGGCCGAGAATACGATCGTTTCCCAGGCTCGCTTGTTCATGGCATCAGGACGCGCACGCTCAACCGGCGCGCAGACCGCGCAAAATCACACTCGTGGTGAACAGCGCAAACACGGTCACCGAGAGGAAATACACGATGTCGCGTGTGTCGAGCACGCCTTTGTGAAAGGCGTCGAAGTGCGTAATGAAGCTGAAGGAGGCGACCAGTTCCACCAGTGGGGCCGACCACTGGGCCAACAGGTTGGTCACCGGCGGAAACCCGGCCAGAATGAGGAAGAGACAGATGACCACCGACAAGATGAAGCTGATGACCTGATTGCGGGTAAGGGCCGAGGTCATGCAGGTAATCGCCAGATAGGCTCCCGCCATGAGCAGGCTCCCGCAATAGGCTGCAAAGATCACGCCGTTATCCGGGTCGCCCAGATAGTTCACGGTGATCACCAGCGGGAAGGTCAGCGCCAGCGCGAGCGCCAGGAACAACCAGGAAGCCAGGAACTTGCCCAGGATGGCCTGCCAGGCCGTGATGGGCATGGTCAGCAGCAGCTCCAGCGTGCCCACGCGCCGTTCCTCGGCCCACAAACGCATGCCCACCGCCGGCACGAGGAACAGGTAAAACCACGGATGCCAGATGAAGAACGCCGCGAGCGAGGCTTCTCCCCGCTCGAAAAACCCGCCCACCATGAAGGTGAAAAACCCGCTCAGCAACAGGAAGATGACAATGTACACATAGGCCACCGGGGAAGCGAAGTAGCCCGACAGCTCGCGCTTGGTGATGGTCCAGATGTTGGCCAGGGATTCCTTCATACGCCTGAAGCAAATGCGCCGGATGCGCCCCACGGCGTCACGGGCCGGATCGTTACGTCCTCGGGGCGGCGCGGTCGCCCACCTCCCGGACCGTGTCCGGCATGGTGATGCTGCGGAAGACCTCGTCCAATCGGCCCTCCTCCACCCGCAACTCCTCCAAGGTCCAACCCTGCACGGCCTCCGCCACCGCCCGGGTGAATGCTCCGTTCACGCCGGGTTCCTTCGGGAAGACCCGGGCACGCACCAGATTCTCCTTTTCCTCCAGGATGCTGACGCGCTTGACCCCGGGCACCTGGTAAAGACGCGAAGAAACCGCGGCAGCGGACTGATTGCGCACCTGCAA
>JAOADM010000059.1 GCA_026417315.1 Limisphaera sp. | reverse complement strand
GCTCTGGGCGGTGCATTGCGAGACCTCCACGGGCGTGCTGAACGATCTGGAAGCGCTGAAAGCCCTGGCGGCGGAGTTCGGTCTCAAGCTGTGCCTGGACTGCATCAGCTCGTTGGGCACCGTGCCGGTGAACCTTCAGGGGGTTTACCTGGCCACGGGCGCCAGCGGCAAGGGACTGCGCGGTTATCCGGGCCTCTGCATGGTGTTCCATCATCACGAACTGGCGCCGGCCCCGGACCGATTGCCGCGCTACCTCGACCTCGGCTACTACGCGAGTCAGCACGGCGTGCCGTTTACCTTCTCTTCCAACCTGTTGCATGCCCTGCACGCGGCCATCCGGCACGTGGATTGGGATCGACGGTTTGCCACTGTGGCCGAGTTGGGCGCCGAATTGCGCCAGCGGTTGCGCGAAGCCGGGTTCCGCGTCCTGGCTGCGGAAAACGTCGCCGCGCCCGCGGTGGTGACGGTGGTGCTGCCGCCCGAACAGTCCTCCGTGGAACTGGGGCAGCGCATGGAGGAAAACGGATTCCTCCTCAGCTACAACAGCGAGTACCTGCGCAAACGAAACTGGATCCAGATCGCTCTGATGGGCGAGTGCACGCGGGAGAAGATGCTTGCTCTCGTCAACGTGTTGAAGCGGGTCGCCGGCCGCCAACCGGTCCGGGCCGAGGCCACGGCCGCGACGGTTTAGCCCCCGGCAGCGCGGGGCCCGCGCAGCGTTCGCCTGCGGAACAAACAGCTGCTGGTTTCCACCGCGCCCCTGGAAACTGTCGGCTCGGCGGTTCCGACGGTTGGTGCAGCGGCGCCTTGTCGCAGGGTTTCAGGTTGTGTCGAGCGACGGCGCCCGGGGTTGGGATCGGCTGCGGCAAGATGCCTTCCCGACCCTGGCAGTTTGGACCGCTGGCCCAATGGTCCGGGCGGTGCGCGCCTTTTGCCCTGCCGTGGGTTTTGCCTCCACGGGGCGCGGAAGGTACCAGCGGGGCAGCGTCTCGGGCAACCGGACGGTCTCGCTGCTGGATGAATGGTGGCGTTTCCGGCGCGCCCCATGTTGCCACGTCGGGGCGAGACCTCGCCAGCCCAGGACAACGTCCCAAGCAGCGGAAAACCCCGATCCATCCCGCCCGGAGGGGCGGAACTCGGTGGGAGGACGTCCGGCCCCCGGATGAGGGGCCTTGGGTTGCGCCTTCTCAGGGCGCGGTGGGGTCTGGGGGACCAAGTTCCCGCGGCGTTGCTCCGGGCTGACGGACGGGACGCGCCGTCGGCGTGGACGGTCCCGTGCGATTCGTGGACAGCAGAAGACGTTCGGAGCCCGCTCCTGCCCCCGCGGTGGCCTGCAGGGTTTGATGATCGATCCCGGGACTCTCGCGCGACCGGTGCTCCGGTACCATCGAGAGAGCCGGAGACTTCGAGATCTCGCAGCTCCGATGAGGCCCCGAGATCAAAGCTTCTGTTTCGCAGCGGAGCCTTCGAACGGCCCCGCATTCACGCGGACCGGGTCAGCAGCTCGCTGACCATGGCCCGCTCTTCCTTCAGTTCATTCACGCTGGCCTCGATCTTGGCGCGGCTGAAATCGTTGAGCTTGAGGTCGGGCACGATGTGCCAGGACCGGCCATCCGAACGGACGGGGAAGGAACAGATCAGACCGGGCTCGATTCCGTAGCTGCCATCGCTGCAAACGGCCACGCTGTGCCAGTCATCGCCCGGGGTGGGACGGATGAGGGATCGCACCGTGTCCAGCACCGCGTTGGCGGCGCTGGCAGCGCTGGAGGCCCCGCGGGCCTTGATGACGGCAGCCCCGCGTTGCTGGACCGTGGTCAGAAAGTCCTTTTCCAACCATTCCCGATGACTGATGACCTCGGGCACGGGCCGCCCGTGAATCCGGGCATTGAAAAAGTCCGGGAACATGGTGGGGCTGTGGTTGCCCCAGACGGCCATGTGCGTCACGGCGCTGACCTCCTCACCCGCCTTGCGCGCCAGTTGGGCCTTGGCGCGGTTTTCATCCAGGCGTGTCATCGCAAAGAAACGGTCCCGCGGCACCCCTGCGGCATGATGCATGCAGATCAGGCAGTTGGTGTTGCAGGGGTTGCCGACCACCAGCACGCGGACGTCGGCCGCCGCTCGACGTGCGATGGCCTGGCCCTGGCCCACGAAGATCTTGCCGTTGATGCCCAGCAAATCCTTGCGTTCCATGCCGGCCTTGCGGGGCACACTGCCCACCAGGAGGGCCCAGTTCACATCGCGGAAACCCTCGTCCAGGCTGGCCGTGGGCACCACCCCTTTCAAGAGTGGGAAGGCGCAGTCCTCCAACTCCATGACCACACCCTGAAGGGCGGGCAACGCCGGCTCGATCTCGATGAGATGCAAAATGACCGGTTGGTCCGGCCCGAACATTTCTCCAGCGGCGATGCGGAAGACCAGGGCATACCCGATTTGGCCGGCCGCGCCGGTGACGGCAACACGCAAGGGCGATTTCATCATAGGCATCAGTTCCCGGGGCGGCAGTATAGGGGGGCGATCCGTTCGGGCAAGCGCTTCTCCCGGAAACATCGGCATGCCCGGGGTTCCTCCGGCTCCCGACCGTGCCGAGGTCGCCCGTGTCGAAATGAAGCCGACCCGCGCAGGACTTTGGGAATCGACGCGAGCAGAGCCCGGGCGGGTCAAAGATCTTGTGCGCGTGAGGCACAGCAACCAACGGGAAGCCTCGCCCCGGACAGTTGCTTCATGGGAGAAGCCAGGAGCATGCGAGACGAAACCGCTCCGGTGCCGGAGCCGCAACCAAACCCTGCGGGGGAATGGCGGGGGACGTTCTTTCCCTTCCCGAAGGCGCCGTGCCCCTGGCACCGTCTGCAAAGTTGAGCGGCCGGGATCGCCCTGTCCGATACGAGCTGCTGCGTGTGCGATTCGAGCCCGCGCGCGCGTGGGGGTCCGCGGGAAGACGTTTCGCCTCGAGGTTCCCGTTTGGCGAAATCCGCTGGTTGTTCTGCGTACCCAGTGCGACATCGCCGGCGATGTTCCTGCTGCGGCAAAGCGCGTTGTCTTGAAGCTTTGCTCGAAGAACCTGCGCGGCCCATTTGCAGGGTCCGCGCGGTCCCTGGGACCGTTCTGACAGCGGAGGTTCGCTGTCTTGTCGGTTGCCTGCGTGCCGCCTGCCCGGCATTTTGCTCCCTGCCCATGAACCTGCGCGCGATTTCATCCCTGTTCGCGCTGCCCGCTGTGGTGCTGATGATCCCGGCTGCATGGATCAACGCGTACGCGCAGGCCGGCGATGTTCGCTCGTCTTTTGGCCCGCGGCCGTTGGCGGATCTCTCGAGCTGGCGTTTGGAAGGCGGGTCGGGCGCACACGTCGAGGATCCCGTGGTTGGCCGACCGGTCCTCATGGTGGAAGGAAAAGGAGAGGGGGGCGGGTTCGTGATATGGACGCGTGCGCTCGAGGGGCTTCAGCCCGGTGGCCTCTACCAGTTTCAATTCCGCGCGCGTCGCGATGCCGGCACTCATGGAGGGTGCGTGGTAGCCGGTCCCCGGAGCGTAAACCGCGATTTCCAGGTTTCTCCGGAATGGGAATCGTACCGGTTCCGTTTCCGGGTTCCGGATGGGCCCGCGGCCGGACCGCTTCGCCTGGGCGTGTGGGAAACCACGGGCCGCGTGTTTTTCGAGCAGCCGCAGCTGCGCCGATTGCAAGTGCTCCACGAGCCGACCTGGTTGGGACAGGGGGAATGGGTGGACGCGACCGGCTACCATTTCGAACCGGCCTATGACCAGGTGGGGGCCAATTACCACCGGCCCCTGGAATTCTGCAGTGCCGCATTCAACACCGATCGCTGGGTGTTTTCGGGCCCCGGCGAAGTGGTCTATCGGTTCGACGCACCGCCGGGTCAGCGCCAGACGGCAGGTCGGGTTTCGGTCGAAATCAACTATCATCAGGAGGGCCGGCTGGTGATCGAGGCGGCGACAGAAGTCCAGACGTGGACCCCCGTTGGCCATCTGGATCGTGACCGGCGCAGCGACACGTTCGCCCTGCCCACTGCGATGTTTCCCGCTACCACTGTGCGCATTCGGTTGCGCACGCTGGCTTCGGATGCCTTTCTCCAGGTCCACCGATTCGGGTACCAAGCGGCGTTGGATCCGCCCGTGGGGAAGCCCCGCACAGGCCGGACGCATTGGATCCTGCTGGACGAGGCGGCCTGGCCCGTCCATGTGTCCCTGGTTTCGTTGGGTGCGGGGACCTCGGCCGGGGAAATCCGCGCAAGTGTCGCCGTGCAGAATCCCGGGCCGGCCGCGGGGTCCGTCCGCGCGCGATTCGGGTCCGGCTCGGCCGTCACCGGGACGGATTGGATGACGATCCCTCCGGGCCACACCGTGACTTGCACGGTTGCGACAGTGGTCATGGAACCGGGTCAACATTTGCTGCCGTTGCAGGTGGAAGATCCGCAGGGGGAGTTGCAGGCTCGGGCGGATGTGGAATGGACGTTGGGGTGGCTGGAGGATCCCCGGCCGGGTGTCCCTCTGGCCGCCACAGGGCCCTTGGATCTCTGGTGGTGCGAAAGCGGCTGGAAGATCGGTCGGGACCGGCTCCCGCCCACGGGGCCGGTGCGACCCGTGCAGGTTGCTCTGGCGCGCGGGGAGTATGAGCCGGTGCAACTGGTGCTGCGGCCCCGGCAGTCCATGGTGTTGCAACGCGTCCTCGTTGCACCCATGCGCTCATCTGAAAGCGGTGCGCTGGAGCAATTGCTTCACCGGATTCACGAGGTCGCGTATGTGAAGGTTCACCGGCCCACCGACGCCGCCAGTCAGGCGGGCGAGTATCCGGATCCGTTGCCGCCCCTGAGCCTGCCGCTGGCTCTGGAGGCGGGTCGGAACCAGCCGCTCTGGCTCACGTTTTACGCCCCGGCAGGCACCCCGGCCGGCTTGTGGCGCGGTGCGCTTTCCCTGGTCTTCGACCATGGCGCCGTGGAGGTGCCCTTGGAGGTTCGTGTGTACGACTTCGCCCTGCCGCGGCCCGCCAGGTTGCGCAGCGCTTTTGGACTCAACCCGCACCGCATTGCACGGTACCACGGTTTGACCAACGCAGCCGACCGGGCGCAGGTGTACGAGCTGTACCTGCAGGACTTTGCCGAACACCGCGTCAGTCCCTATTCCTTCTTTCACGGCTCGGAAATCGCCCTGCGATTCGAGGGGCCACCGGCAGACCGGCGGCCCGTGCTCGACTTCCAGGCCTTCGATCGAGCGGCGCAGCGCTGGCTGGATTCGGGCGCATTCAACTCCTTTTTGCTGCCGCTGGAGGGCATGGGCGGCGGGACCTTCCACAGCCGTCATCCGGGTCGACTGGACGGGCACCTCGAAGGCACCCCCGAGCATGAACGGCTGTTCCGGGATTACGTGGCACAGGTCGAGCGGCACCTGCGCGAGCGCGGCTGGCTGGATCGTGCCTACACCTACTGGTTCGACGAACCGGAGCCCAAGGACTATGAGTTTGTCGTGCAGGGCATGCGACGCATCCGGGCGGCCGCCCCGGGCCTGCGGCGCATGCTGACCGAACCGCCGGAGCCCGAACTGCTCGGTCACGTGGACATCTGGTGCGCCCTGACACCCGAGTGGACGCCCGCCAGAGTGGCCGAGCGGCGCGCCGCCGGGGAGGAGGTGTGGTGGTATCTCTGCACGGCACCCCGCGCGCCCTACTTGGGGTTGTTCATCGATCATCCCGGCACGGCTCTTCGACTGTGGGCCTGGCAAAGCTGGCAATTCGGCGTGCAGGGCATCCTCGTCTGGGAGACCACCTACTGGACCAGCCCCACGGCGTTCCCGGACCGCCTTCAGAACCCTTGGGATGACCCCATGAGCTACCTCAGCGGGTACGGGCATCCTCCCGGAACGCGCATCCCTTGGGGCAACGGGGATGGGCGGTTCCTTTACCCGCCGCGGCGCGACCCCAATCAACCCGGCCCACCGGTCATCCAGGGCCCCATCCCTTCCCTGCGATGGGAGAACCTGCGGGATGGCATCGAGGATTATGATTATTTCTGGCTGCTGCAGCAGGAAATCCAGCGGGTGGAACAACTGGGGGATGCCCGTGCTCGTGCGGCAGCACGCACCGCGCGCCGGCTGCTGGAAATCCCGGAAAGCATTTCGCGCGACCAAACCCGCTTCACCACGGATCCCCGTTTGCTGCTGCAACACCGCGGCGCGGTGGCACGCGCCATCGAACGGCTGCAGCGGCGGCGGTGAACCCTTGGCCCGAAGGCGCGCCGACAGGGGACTCTGGTGCCCTGATCCTTAACACGGTTGCAGCCCCAGCGCCCGGGCCACGGTCTCGTCCACCACCGGCCGCCCGTTGACCCATTGTCGCGCCAGTCCAAAGCCCTCGTCCCACCCCCACACCGCCCAACCCACCTTGTGCCGGGCCAGGATCTGGCCGACATCCCGGAACCACTGGGCCCGGTGTTCCGGCCGGGCATGCCGCGGGAACACCCCAAACTCTCCGCAATACAGGGGCACTCCATGCGATTGTCCCCAGCTCACGGCCTGCTGAAACTCCGCGGCGAGGCGCTCGGCGTTCCATCGTTGCTCCCCGTACCGCTCGAGCATGGCTCGTGCCCCGGGATGATCCTTCAGCCCCTCCAGCAGGGGCGCCACTGCCTCCGGACTCGATGGGTAGGGCACCTGCCGCAACGGTTTGACCTCTTCGCTCGACCACGTCGCCCCTTGATGCGTGAACGGAAACGGTTCGTAAAAGTGGAACGAGTACACCACGTTCCGGTCCTCCAGCAGCTTGAGGCGGCGCAGACCGCGGATGCCGCCCCAGTTGGGGCCGGAAGTGATGAACGTATGCCCCGGGGCATTCCGGCGAATGGCAGTGGCCAGGCGCGCATTGAGCTGATTCCACTCCTCCTCTCGGCCCTGGAAGACCGGTTCGTTGATGAATTCGAGGAACGTCAGGTCCGGATCGAATGCGTTCAGGCGCCGGGCCAGTTCCCCCCAAAAGCGCACGAAGGCGTCCTGCCAGGCCGGATCCAGTTCGGCCTGTCGATCCTCGTTGTGCAGATCCACCACCACCGCCAGACCGACTCGATGAAACCGGCGAATCGCCTGTTCCAAGTGAGGCAGGATTTCAGGCCGTGGCCGACCCTCGCGCACGTCCAGAATCACCGCCGGCGCCACACACAGGCGAACATGGCGCAGTCCCACCCGGGCCATGCACTCCGCCTCGGATTCACGGATGTAATCGGCAAAGTGCTCTGCGGTCGTTTGCCGGGGAAACCGAAACCACCGACAGACATTGGCCCCGGGCGCCAGGCGTTCCAGCCGACGCGGCGGCACGCCCTTGTCCCCGGTCTGGGCCGAAGAACGCAGGCTCATCAAGCTGGCCGCCGCGACCGCCCAGCCCAGAAACCTCCGCCGCGAAACTCCGCCCCGTGACCGTTCGTGATCCATGCCCGCTTCGACGCTCAACCCCTCCTCCTCATTCATCTGCCCGCGCAGATCGCGCAACCTCGGGCAATCGAACATTCCCGGCCTCAAGCGAGACAAGCTTAACCCGGGCCGGTGCGGTTGGCCCCACGACGCAAAAAGGGGCCATGTTCAGACGGGTGTTTAGGCCGAGTTTCCAAGGTGTTGCCCCGGGGCTATGGAATTGTATGCGCCTACGGCGCGGACGTAAGTGAACCCCAAGGAGGTTGAGCATGCCCCACTGAGGGCCTGCCCGGAGCAACCGAATTGCCCCGAAAACGGATGAACGGTTGCGCCCTCGGCGCGTCGGGTGTTTGCCCCGATCGGGGCGGCAAGTCACCAGCCCCGGGCAACGCGCCGGGCAGCGAAACGCTTCAAATCGATCGCGCCCTGAAGGGGCGGCAATCGATCCGGATCCACTCGACCATTACCATGCGAACCCCATTTCCCGGGGCCGTGCGTGCCGCCGCGCGGATTCGGTTTGGGCCTGCCCGGCCCTCGCAGTGGGGGCTTCGGGTTGCGTCCTTTCGGGGCACGATGGGCATGGGGCAATCGAGTTCGCAGGGCGGTGCCCCGGGCTCATCGAAGTGCACCTGCGGCGCGAGAATGGGCCCATGCGAGCCGGGGACAGCGGAGGGCGCGTTTCCCTTCTTGAGCTCCAGATTCATGAGGCCCGACGAAATGTTTGCTTTCCTTCGGCTTTCCCGTGCCGGGGGAAGCCCGAAATGCTCCCGACTTTCCCCGGGGGTCGAAAAACCCGAAATGCAACGGCCCAGGGCGCCTGCCGGGGTTTCCGCGTTGACAGGTCCGGGGGCCGGGCCCAGTTTGCCGATCGATGCGAGGGTGTCATGCGATTCTCATCGGTGCCTGCCTGATCCCGATCTGCAGCCGGGCGGATTATCCGGTCCAGCCGGTGGCCTTTCCCCAGGTCGAACTGACGGGTGGATTGTTGGCGGCCCGACAGGCCACCAACCGGCTGGTCACGTTGCCCTTTGCCCTGGAGCAGTTGGAGACCTCCGGACGACTGAAGAACTTCGATTTGGCGGCGGAAGTGATGCGACGACGAGCGGCCGGGGAAACCAACTTCCAGATCCGGCCGCCCACCGAGTTTCCGTTTGACGACTCGGACGTGTACAAGGCGATCGAAGGGGCGTCGTACTGTTTGACGCTGCATCCGGACCCGGCTCTGGCGGAACGATTGGAGGGGATGATTCGACGCATCGCGGCCGCTCAGGAACCTGACGGGTATCTCTACACGTGGCGGACGATGCACCCGGATCAACCGGCGCACCAGTGGATCGGCCGGGAGCGCTGGGTCAAGGACCCGGAGTTGAGCCACGAACTTTACAATCTGGGACATCTGTTCGAGGCGGGCGTGGCGCATTACCAGGCCACCGGATCGCGCTCGCTGCTCGACGTGTGTCTCAAGAGTGCCGAGCTCTTGTGGCGGGACTTTGGCGATGGCGAGCCCCGGATTGCGCCGGGGCACCAAGTGATCGAAATGGGGCTGGCCAAGCTCTACCGTGTCACCGGCGATCGCCGGTGGCTGACGCTGGCGCGGTTCTTCCTCGACTGCCGGGGCCGGGGAGGAAGCACTTACAGTCAGGACCACGAACCGGTGATCCGACAGACCCGCGCCGTGGGCCATGCCGTGCGTGCCAATTACCTGTACAGCGGCATGGCCGACGTGGCGGCCCTGGGCTCGGAACCTGCCTACTGGCAGGCCGTCACGCGCATTTGGGACGATGTGGTGGGGACCAAGTTGCACGTGACCGGCGGGTGCGGAGCCCGGGCCTCCGGCGAGGCCTACGGGGACCCCTACGAACTGCCGCATCGGTGTTACAACGAGACCTGCGCTGCCGTGGCGTTCCTGTTCTGGAGTCACCGGATGTTCCTGATGACCGGCGAAGGCCGTTACATGGATGCCTTCGAGCGCACGCTCTACAATGGCGCGCTCAGCGGCGTCTCCCTGTCCGGCAACCGTTTCTTCTATCCCAACCCGTTGGAATCCGACGGGACCTACGGCCGGTCGCCATGGTTTGGTTGCGCGTGTTGTCCGCCCAACATCTTTCGGCTTCTGGCCTCGCTGGGCGGGTATTTCTATGCGGTGCGCGGGGACGAACTTTTCGTGAACCTCTACGGGGCCGGTCGCATGCAGACGACACTGGCCGGCACCCCGCTCAAGCTCGAGCAGAGCACGGACTATCCGTGGGAGGGCACGGTGCGGATTCGCTTGCAGCCGGAGCGCGAGACGACCTTCACGTTGTGCCTGCGCATTCCCGGCTGGGTGCGCGGACAGCCACTCCCTTCGGACCTTTACCGCTACGACGATCCCACGCCGGCGCCCTGGCGGGTCCGCGTCAACGGAGGGGTTCAATCGGCGCCCTTGGAACAGGGGTATGTTCGGTTGCGCCGGACATGGCGACCCGGTGATGAGGTGGTTCTGGAGCTCCCCATGGTGGTGCGGCGATTGGCGGGGCACCCGAACATCGCCGCCACGCGGGGCCAGGTGGCCCTGGAACGCGGGCCCATCGTCTACGCGTTCGAAGGTTTGGACAACGAGGGCCGGGTCTTCGACATCGTGCTGCCGCAGACGGCCCGCATCGAGGCCCGGTTTCGTCCGGATTTGTTGGGCGGTGTGACCGTACTGGAGATCCGGGATGCCCAACGGGCAGTGCGGAGTGCGTCGGGCCAACGGACCTCGGTGCCGGCGCGATTGACGGCGATTCCGTACGCGACCTGGGCCAATCGCGAGCTCAGTCCCATGACCGTTTGGGTGGCGCGGGAAGTCAGCCTGGCCCGTCCGGCGCCCCGGCCCACGCCGGCCCGGCAGGCGCGGTTGACCGCCTCGTTTGCGCGGTCGGGCATGTCCCTCGAACCGATCCGGGACCAACTGTATCCGGCCGATTATCCCGATGGTCGGGCGCCTCAATTCGATTTCTGGCCGCACAAGGGCACGCAGGAATGGGTGCAGTACGAGTTTCCGGAGCCCGCGCAGTTCCAAAGCGTCATCGTCTGTTGGTTTGACGACACGGGCACGGGCGAGTGCCGTCTGCCGGAATCGTGGCGGCTGCTGTACCGGGATGAGCGGGGAGAGTGGCAGCCTGTGCGGGCCCGGGACGAGTACGCCGTGCGCAAGGGGGAGCCGGTGCGGGTCCGATTCGACCCCGTGCGCACCGCCGCCCTGCGGCTGGAAGTCCGGTTGCCCAAGGGCTTCAGCGCCGGTCTCTACGAGTGGGAGGTCGAGTGAGACCCGTCGAGATGCGGGAGTCCGACTCGTACGCCCCTGCTGGCCCGGCCAAGGCCCGACGGTCTCTCCCGCCGTGCCCCTGCTGCCCGGGAAGCAGACCCTTTTGCCAGAGGGAACGCCAAAACCGGAGACCTGACAAAGGTTGGAAGATTTGGTTTCCATGACGGCCCGGGGGATTTTCCAGGCGGATTCAACAAGCGCGTCCCGGCGCGTCCGTGTGGCGGCTCACGTTCAGCCGGGCTCGAGACCCGGAGCTGCTCCAAGGGCTTCGCACGCAATTCGCTCCCTGGCCCCGGGGATGACGCGCGTGCTCCGACTTTGCCTGCTTCTCCTGATTGGGTGGCCCGCGCAGGGTGGCGAGGTCCAAACCATGCTGCTGCCCATGCGGGATGGGACGCGGCTGGCGACCGATGTTTATTTGCCGGACGGCACCGGGCCCTGGCCGGCGATCCTCGTTCGGACTCCGTACAACAAGGCGACCCTGGCCAATGTGGGCACCGAAGGAATGCAGCGCGGTTACGCGATGGTCATCCAGGATTGCCGCGGCCGATTTGCCTCCGAGGGCGACAACCTGCCGTTTGAACACGACGCGGTGGACGGTCCCGACACCCTGGAGTGGTTGCTGCGTCAGCCGTGGTGCAACGGTCGGGTCGGAACCTGGGGTGGCTCCGCACTGGCCATCACCCAGTTTCAGCTCGCCGGGCACGACGCACCGCAACCGCGCGCCCAGTACCTGGTCGTGGGCGAGCCGAATCTTTACGCCGGCATCTATCCGGGCGGAGTGTTCAAGAAGGCCATGGTGGAGGACTGGTTGCGCATGTCGAGGTTCGCGGACACGGCCCTGGCCCATTGGGTAACGCGGCCGCGCTACGATGCCTACTGGGCGGCACGGGATGCCACGCGGCGTTTCGCGCGCGTCACAGCCGCGGCGGTCCATGTGGGAGGCTGGTACGACATCTTCGCCCGCGGCACGGTGCGCGCCTTCCTGGGTTATCAGAACGAGGGTGGACCCGGGGCGCGGGGACGACAAAAACTCGTCATGGGCCCGTGGGCGCATGCGGTGGGACAGACCCGGGTCGGGGACTGGACCCTGCCGGATGGGGCCCGGCGGCCGCCCTCGGACCTGCTGGACCCGTGGGCATGGTTCGACGAACAGCTTCAGGGACGAGAACCGCGCCTTACGCGTTTGCCCCCGGTCACTTACTACGTGCTGGGTGACGTGGCTGAGCCGGGTGCTCCCGGGCTGGAGTGGCGGACGACCCGGGAATGGCCCCCGCCCGAAAGCCGTCTGATGCCGTGGTACCTGCATGCGAATGCCACCTTTGCTCCGGATCGGCCCATGTCGGCTCACGGCGAACGGGAGTACATCTATGATCCGGACGCGCCGGTGCCCACGCGGGGCGGTCCGCAATTGACCCTGCCAGCGGGACCGGTCGAGCAGCGCCCTGTCGAAGAGCGCTCGGATGTGTTGGTCTTCACCAGTGCCCCGCTGGCGCGGCCGTTGGAGCTGACGGGAGATGTCCGGGCCCGTCTCTGGATCCGCAGCGACGCGCCCGATACGGACGTTTTTGTGCGCTTGTGTGATGTTTATCCCGACGGCCGGTCGTTCAACCTGGTGGAAGGGGCGCTGCGTGCGCGGTTCCGCCACGGGTTCGATCGCGAAGTCTTTTTGGTCCCCAACCAGGTGGAACCCGTGTCGGTCGAGCTGGGCCCGATCAGCGTGGTGATCAACCGCGGCCATCGGTTGCGGGTACACGTGACGTCCAGCAGTGGACCCGGCTACGATCCGAATCCCAATCACGGCGGTCCGTTCCGATCCGCCATCCCGGCCCGGAAGGCGCGCAACGCAGTTTTGCTCAACCGGGAGTGTCCCTCCCATCTTTTGCTTCCGGTATGTGGGGACCGCTTTTGAGGGTCGGGTGGGATGCCCCTCGAGCCCGGCCTGCTGAGGTGCACCTGCAGCGGTTCAGGAAGCCCCCGGCGCGCCGCCCGAGCGAACGTTCAGTGTCGTAACGGCTCGGTCCCCAGCCGCACGTATCGAGTTTCGCGATCCACGCGCAGTTCCACGAGGGTGGTGGTGTTGGGATAGAAGAACGTCAAGCCATCCGGTCGCGGGTCCAGAGGATCGTACAGGACCAGGTTTTGGAGCGAGTCCAGGCGATAGGCGATGCCGCGGTCCACGCGGGGCACGTGCACGCGCGCACTGAGCACGGGTGGCTCGCCCCAGTCCCGGGCGATTTGATCCAGTTCCCTCAGCACCGCGTCAACGTCCACCAGCATGCGCCGATAACTCGGATCGACGCTGTGCGTGTGGAACTCGGCGGTGAGGAGTCGGCTCAGGCGGAGGCTCGCGTCCAGTTCGGCCGGGCGCAGCGTCTCCCGCCGGATCACCCGGGGCGCCGCGCCGCGGGGCCGCCGGAAGACGAAGAATTCCACGGTAAAATCGCGGACGGGTGTGTCCTGGTCGTCCACCGCGTGCAACAGGAACTGCTGATGGCGGGGCTTCCCGGTGGTTCGATAGGTCTGTTGGGTGCGCTCTGCCACTTCTTGTTGAAAGTCTCGGAACTCCTGCGCATCCCGGATGCCCAGGGCCCTGAGGAGCAGACGCGTCACGACGTTGTCCCGGCCGGGCGCGACCGCATCCACGAGGGTGCCGTGGTCCACGCCCTCCAGCACGCCCCAGGCAAAGTCATCGGGCGGATCCGTACGGGCCCAACGGACGGGGGCTTCGGGTGCCTCCGACGGAGCGGCGGGTGCGGAACAATCCAGCTCCAACTTGGCGCAGTTGAGGTTGGTGCCGGCGATGACCACGGTGCCGTCCGTGCCGGGCTTGTTGACCCAGCCCCGAAGGCCGGTGTAGTCCTGAATTCCCACCAGCACGGTGGTCTGGATGGCGTCGGCGCGATAGGGCGGATCCGGTCGCAGCAGGTCCCGATGCGCCAGTTCCCATTGGTAGGGGCTGGCCAGCTCGAGTCCCTCCAGCAATTGCCGGCCCACCTCGAGGAAGTCCCCGATCTTCCATCGGCCCTTGAACAGGGCGCCCAGAAAGGATTTGCCCCGGTGCGCCAGCGGCGAGCCGAAATGTGCCGGTGCGAGCATGATGAGGCGCCGGACGGGGCAGTCGCTCAACGGCCGACGGTCCTTCAAGTAATAACGCCAGATCCAGTGCCGGATCACCAGCCCGCCGGTGGAATGCACGATCAGGTTCAGCAGACACTGCTTCCGTCCGTGGGCATCCACAAAGCCCTCCTCGCGAAACCGGTCGTTCAACCCGTCCGCCACGTCGGCGAACGTGAGGTTGTCTTCGCGCGACTCGTAATCGGCGTAGTAAATCGTTTTGACGGTTCCCACGCCGGAGGCGACGAGAAACTGTTTCATTTTGCGGAACGAGACGGAGCAGTCGCTCCAGCCATGGAGCAGGACGGTGATTTCTTTCATGGTCGGCTCGGAACGGACCGGCTCCCGGGCGCGCGCACGGAAACCGCGCTGAAAACCGCACGTCGCACACGGAAGGAGACGGTGCTTGTGGACATGGCCGCAGCTTGGATGGGCAACCCCATGGCGTCAACCGTCGAAGGTCGGACAAAAGGCCGGTGGCGCCTCTTGCGTGACGTTGACCAACCGCCGTCGAGGTGGAGTTTCCCTGTCGCGGGCTGCGAATTCATTTCCGCCGCACCCACCAGGATTGGGAAAGTTTCGCGCCGTCGGCCTGCCGTGTGTTTGCCCCACCGGGGCACGGAGGCAACAGCCCGGCGCGGCGTGCGGGGCGGGCAGCCAACCGAGATTCACCCCGATCTAAAGGAGCGGGATCCAGTGGGGCTCGCCCGGCCCTCGCGATGGGATCAACGGGTTGCGCCCTTTCAGGGCGCGCGCGGGTGGGGGGACCGGGCTCCCGGGGCGTTGTCCCGGGCTGTTGGATCGAATGCGCTTTCGGCGCGCACGTACGTGCACTCCACGAAAGCTCGAAATCCGCCACTCGAAGGCCCACCCGGACCAACGGGATTGCTCCGAGAACGGATGAACGGTTACGCCTCCGGCGCGTGGCGTGTCCGCCCCGACCGGGGCGGCAGGTCACCAGCCCCGGGGCAACGCCCTGGGTAGCGGAACGCCCCAAATCGATCGCGCCCTGAAGGGGCGGCATTCGTTCCGGATCCACTCGACTATTGCCTTGCGAACCCCGTTTTCGGGGCGCTGCGTGCCGCCCCGTGGATTCGGTATGGACCTGACCGGCCCTCGCATCGGGGGCCCAAGTTGCGCCCTTTCGGGGCGCGACGGGCTCGGGGGATCGACTTCCCGGGCCACGGCCCCGGGCTCGTTGAATTGCACTTGCGTCGCGAGGATGGGCTTGTGCGAGCCATGGACGGCGGAGGGCGCGTTTCTGTTGTTGAACTCCAGATGCGACAATCCCGACCAAAGGTTTGCTGTTCGTCGTCTTTCCCCCACCGGGCAGGCCCGGAATGCCCCCGGGCCTTCGGGATGTTCAAAGGCGGAAACGCGCCGTCCATCCATCCCTTCCCGCGCATAACGCTTGCCAAAAGGCGCAGCGGGGTTACCTTGGCCGGCACTTGTGGAAGCGATCATGATCCAGAACACTCTCGGGCTCGTCGCCTTGTTCGCCCAGGCGCAGCAAGGTCCAACACCGCCGCTGTGGACGACCCTGGTGCCCATCCTGCTGTTTGCGGTGATTTTCTACGTCCTTCTCATCCGCCCGCAACGCCGCCGGGAGAAGGAACATGCCGAATTGCTCAAGCGGCTCAAACCCGGCGACGAGGTCGTCACCAGCAGCGGCATCATCGGCAGGGTCACTTCCGTCAAGGAGGACCGGGTCATCCTCCGCTCCGAAGATGCCAAGCTGGAGATGCTCAAGTCCGCCGTCGTGCAAATCCGGCAGTCATCCGGTTCCTCCTGAGCTTTCGGCGATCCTGAACCCGCAAACGTTCGCGTCCAGCCAGCCATGCGTCGGAACACTTGGAAATGGGGGGTGGTCGTCCTGGCCATTGCCTGGTCCCTTTACAACCTGTATCCGCCCACCGGCCGCGACCTGGTGCAGGTGTTCCGGGAACGGGCCGTCAACAAGGACACCACGTTTTCCAACATCTGGTACCAGGTGGTGCAGTTGCAGCAGCAGCGGCCCGACCGGGCTTACGGCAATTTGCTCGACGCCATCGGCACCAACGACATCCGCCGCTATTTCCCCTTCTACAAGGGCCTGGAAAACGAGCCCAATCCCACCCTCGCCATCCTGAACCGCCTGCAGCGGGAGGCGGCGGGCAAAATCCGGCTCGGCCTGGACCTGCGCGGCGGCACGTCCTTCCTCCTGGAGATGGACACCAACCGGTTGGCCAGCGTGGAGGTAATCACCAACCAGGCCGGCCAAATCATCACCCGCACCAACTCTGTGGACCCGGAGGAATTGGAAAGCGCCCTGTCTCAGGCCGTCGAGGTGTTGCGCCGGCGCGTGGACAAGTTCGGCGTGGCCGAGCCCATCATTGCGCCGGCCGGCCGGAACCGCATCCTGGTCCAACTGCCGGGACTGTCCGAAGCGGACCGCGAAAGCGCCCAGCGCCAGTTGCAGCGCGCAGCGTTCCTGGAGTTTCGCCTCGTGCACGAACGCAGCGAGGAGCTCCTGCGCGAGGGCCTCATCGAGCCCGGCTACGAAGTGCTCACCGAGGAACGCCGCAACCCCGACGGCACCAAGACGCTCCAACGGTACCTGGTCAAAAAGCGGCCCGAGCGCGGCATGACCGGCGCCTATGTCAGAAGCGCCATGGTCGTTCGCGGCAACCTCGGAGAACCCCGCATTGTTTTCCAACTGACTCCGGAAGGGGCGGAACTCTTCGGTCAAATCACGCGCGAAAACATCGGGCGCCAACTCGCCATCGTGTTGGACGGCGTCCTGTATTCGGCGCCCCGCATCAAGGAACCGATCCTCACGGGCAGCGGCGAGATCACCGGGAATTTCGACCTCCGCGAGGCCATCGAACTGGCCAATGTGCTGGAGAACCCGTTGCGCGCCCCGTTGCGGGTGATCGAGTCGCGCGACGTCGACCCCACGCTCGGCGCCGACTCCATCCGCAGCGGCATGCGGGCCGCCGTGGCCGGTGCCGCGGCCGTCTGTGTGTTCATGCTGGTTTACTACCTGTTCGCGGGCGCGGTCGCCAACGTGGCCCTGCTGCTCAATGTCCTCATGCTCCTGGGCGTGATGTGCTCGATCGGCACCACGTTGACCCTCCCCGGCATTGCGGGCATTGTCCTGACCATCGGCATGGCCGTGGACGCCAACGTGCTCATCTTTGAGCGCATCCGGGAGGAACTGGCCGCGGGCAAATCCCTCCGGGGCGCCGTCGCCGCCGGCTACGAGAAAGCCTTCGGCACCATCCTGGACGCCAATCTCACGACGCTGATCGCCTCCGTGATCCTGATCTACATGGGCACCGGCCCCGTGAAGGGATTCGGCGTGACCCTCACCATCGGTCTGTGCGTCAGCATGTTCACCGCGCTGTTCGTAACCCGGTTGATCTTCGACTGGCTTCTCGACCGCGGTTGGCTGCGATCGCTCAAGATGCTGCATTTGATTCGCAGCCCCAACGTCGACTTTCTCCGGTGGGCGAAACCCGCGTTCATTGCCTCCTGGCTGCTCATTCTGGTGGGCAACGGCTACGGGATCTTCGTGCGCGGCCAGGACGTGCTGGGAGTCGAGTTCACCGGGGGTGCCGACCTCACGCTCGCGTTCGATCCGGCCCACCGCGTGGAGGTGGATCAACTCCGTGCCGCGGCCACCCGGGCCAGCGGGAGCGATGTACTCATCGGCTACCAGCGGGACGTGGCCACCGGAACGGACAACCTGCGCATCACCGTGCGCGTGCCGCGGAACGCGCCTGAAGACGCCGCCCAGGGACTGGCCAACCGCGTGGTGGAGGAACTGCGCCAACGCTTCCCGGAGGCCAAGTTCAGGGTCCTGGGCGTGGACACCATCGGGCCCGTCATCGGGCGGGAAATCCAGCGCAGCGCCGTCGTGGCGGCGGTCCTGGCCATGTTCGGGATCCTGATCTACCTGGCCTTCCGTTACGAATTCTCCTTTGCCGTGGGCGCGGTCGTGGCCGTCGTGCACGACCTCCTCATGACCCTCGGCTGGTATTTCCTGGCCCAACATCAGCTCAACGCCACCACGGTCGCCGCCCTGCTGACCATCATCGGCTTCTCCATCAATGACACCGTGGTGATTTTCGATCGCGTGCGCGAGGACCTGAAGCTGGGCATTCGAGGGACCTTCCGCGAGATCATGAACCACGCGCTGAACCAGACCTTGAGCCGCACCATCATCACCTCCGGCACCACGTTCCTGGCCACCCTGGCCCTCTACCTCCTGGGCGGCCCGGTGATCAACGACTTCGCCTTCGCCTTCCTCATCGGGATTCTGACCGGCACCTACTCCAGCATCTACATCGCCGGTGCCCTGGTCCTGTGGTGGCACAAGGGACAACGGCCGGCCATTGGCGAGCCGCTGCCCAGCCAACCTGCCGCCACCGCCGTGGGGCCTGCCAGGGCCTAGGAGGACAGCCGCCATGTTCGCGTGGGTCGGAGTTCCGCCCTGGCAGTGGGCCGTCTTCATCGGCTGCATCCTGTTCTTTCTGGCCCTGGACCTGGGCGTGTTCCATCGCCGCGCGCACGTCGTGGGGTTCCGGGAAGCCCTGGCCTGGACCAGCGTGTGGGTCACGCTGTCGCTGGCGTTCGGTTTCTTCATCGCCCCGCGCATGGTGGAGGGATGGACGCACAAGGAAACCATCGAGTATCTGACCGGTTATCTGGTGGAGTTGTCCCTCTCCATGGACAACGTCTTCGTCATCGCCATGATCTTCGCCTATTTCCGGGTGCCGCCCCAGTACCAGCACCGGGTGTTGTTCTGGGGGATTCTGGGGGCGCTGATCATGCGCGGCCTCATGATCGCCGCCGGCACTGCACTGGTGCAGCGGTTTCTCTGGACGCTCTACGTCTTTGGGGCGTTCCTCGTGGTCACCGGGATCAAGATGCTGTTTTCCCGCGAGGAAGGCGTGCATCCGGAACGCAATCCCGTGATTCGGGCGGCGCAACGCCTCTTTCCCGTGGCGCCCTATTTTGATGGCCAGCGCTTCTTCACGCACCACCAGGGACGTCGCGCCATCACGCCGCTGATGCTGGTCCTGCTCATGGTCGAGACCACCGACCTCATCTTCGCGGTGGATTCCATCCCCGCCATCTTCGGCATCACCACCAAACCGTTCATCGTGTTCACGTCGAACGTGTTTGCCATCCTCGGGTTGCGATCGCTCTACTTCGTGTTGGCCAACCTGATTGCATGTTTCCGGTACCTGAAAACGGGATTGTCGGTCGTGCTGGTGTTCATCGGGGTGAAGATGTTGCTGGATCCTCATGGTCATCCGCGCCACTGGTGGCAGTTCGAAATGCCCACCACCGTGGCGCTGTGTGTGGTCGCCGGGATTATCACCCTGTCGATTACCGCGTCCCTGCTCCACACCTGGTGGGAACGCCGCCGCGGGGGCAAGATGCCCGAGCCTGCCGGGTCCGTCTCGGAGCCCCCCGCTGTCCCGTCGGGTTAGCGCGCCGGCCGGCGGGACTCCGCGCCGGCCCTCCTCAAGCTGC
>JAOADM010000058.1 GCA_026417315.1 Limisphaera sp. | reverse complement strand
GCTGACGGTGATCTCCGCCGCCCGCGCCGGCAGCGAGCACAGAAGCGCCAGCGCGGCAGTACCCCGAACGAACATTCGCAGACCGCGTGTCTTCTTCATAGCAGCTTTGTCGATTGGATTTGGTTTCCTTGCGCTCATGTCGGGCCCCACCATGGCCGCGGCACGTGACGGACCCATGGCAGGTCGGTGAAAACTCGGTCACAACCCGTGCGGGATCCCGTGTCCGCGGGCGGTCCGGCTCACCACTCGCGCGAAAGGCTCAATCCAAAGAGACGTCCGCGATGATAGCGGCTGAACACCGCCGCGCCGTCCTCGCCGTAGGTTCGTTCCCAGGCCGGATCCAGAAGGTTGCGCGCCGTGAAACGCACGGACCAGTGACGGCCCAAACCCTGCCGGAGGACCACGTCGAGGCTCGGCGCCGGCTGTTCGTAAACGTCGGGCGTGGCCAACCCGGCGATGACGATCCGCGGTCCGAAGATGTTGAAGCCCACGGTCAGACTGGTCTGCGTTCGCGGATGGTCCCACGTCAAATCCGCGTTCACGACATACGGGGATTGATCGTAAAGGGGACGGCTGCGCGATGTGTCTCCCAAAAAGTCCGTGCGGTTGCGAACTTCATCCTCGGTCAATTGCACTTCCGACGCCATCCACGCTGCATTCACGCCCAAAGAAAGTCCCGAGAGGGCGGTCCACCACACGTCCAACCCTCGTCGAAACTCGAATTCCACGCCGTACACCTCGGCCGCGGGCCGGTTCATGAAGGAAACGATGTCGCCACCGATGTTGACGAACCGGCGCTCGATGGCGTTTTGCAGGTCCTTGTAGAACAGACTCAGTGAGAGAACCTCGCCGGGGCGCGGGAACCATTCCCAGCGCAGGTCGTAGTTCTTCACAGTGGACAACCCCAGTCGCGGATTGCCTTCGATCAGTTCGTCCGTCAACGGGTCGTAGCTGCGGTAGGCGGCCAGTTCACGGAACGTGGGCCGCGCCAGGGTCTGGCTGAAGTGAAGCCGCACCGTCATGTTCGTCCGGGGCTGGAAGATCAACCCGACTGCGGGAAGCCAATCCTCGCGTGCGAGGGAGGTCTGGTTCACCGGAAGGCCCGTGGTCTCGTTGGCCACGTAGCTGAGGGAATCCATGGCGATCTCGGTTTGCTCGAAGCGGACGCCGCCGATCAATCGCAACCGACGAGTCAGGGGCGCTTCCGCCATCACGTATGCGGCCGGAACCGTCTGCTCCCCGGTGTACCGGCTGTCCCGCAACTGAATGTATCGGTTCCAGACATAGGAGATCCGGCCCGCGGCGTTGGTGGTGGCCCGATAGCCGAGACTCCCGGGAGGTAAAAACGCATTCGCATCTCCCAGGAACGGGAACCGGTCGGTGGGGGCATACAGGCCTTCGTAGAACACTTCCCGATCCTTGAAGGTGCGTTCCCCCTGCTGCCATGCGCCGCCCCACTTCCACACCACCTCGCGATCCTGTCCCCATCGCAGCGGCACGGTGAGGTCCGCGCGGGCACTCCGGTTGTTCTCCTCCAGGTCCCGGAAGTAACGGGTTGGTTTGTTGGGCGTCGGGAGCGACTGGTGATCGGGCTGAAAAAGGTGGCCGTCGGTGCGGTAGTGAAAGAATCGCGCATCCGGTTCCTCTTGAGCGCTCCGGGACAGTGCGGCCAACCATTCGAGTTTGGCATCACTCCATCGCGGCAGGGTGTGTTCCCCGTGCAACTGAAAGGACTGCAGATGCCGCTCCGTCCAGTGCAGCCGGTGCAGCACAAACTCCCAGCCGGGATCGTCGCTGATGCGGCCGCGCTGGGTTCGGGCCAGATCCTCCGCACTTTGATTGTGATAGAATGTGAACTCGAGTTTTTGCTCTTGCTGGTATCGCCAGGCCAGGTTGGCCACCGTCGCCCAGGTAATCTCCTCGATCCCCTGTACATCCTCGAACTGTTTTCGGGGCTGGATCGTCTGATGGAGGCCCGGTGCGTAGCGGTTGTTGACGCCGTCGAGATATTGAAACTTGCGCTGATACGTGATGCCGCCGAAGTACCCCAGGGCATGGGCTTTCCCGGCCCGGGTATCCCCCAGGGCCAGGGAAAAGTTGTGATTGGGAAGCGCGTGTTCCGGGCGGGGTGCAAAGTCCGTGGGTCCCAGGAGCCGTGTCAGGTGGTGCACGGTTTCGGCCTGCTGAATTCTCGCGGCATACGTGGAGCTGGATGGAAGACCGCTGTTGGCCGGCGGTCGGGGAATCTGAAGTCCGGGTCGGGAGAGCTCCGCCGGCAGGGCCCGGGTGCCGTCGTCCAGGGCCAGCCAGTCGGTCCCGCCCCCGGCATACCGGGGAAAATCATCCCGAAAAGTCGCCCGGGTGTTGGCCTCGACTCCCCCCGAAAGCCGGAGCTGAAACTCTTCGGGGAAGGAGCGCGTCTTGAGAAGCACGCCCCCGCCGGAAAAGTTCCCGGGCAGGTCGGGGGTGAAGGTTTTGGTGACGGTCACCGATTCGATGAGGCCGGCGGGGAACATGTCGAGCTGCGCCGATTTTTTGTAGGGGTCGGGCGAGGGGACTTCGGCCCCGTTGAGCAAGACGCCCACGTAACGTTCATTCAGACCGCGCACCACCGGCTCCCGCCCCCCCACCACGGTTACGCCCGGAACCTGCTCCAGAATGTCCGCGGCATCACTGGCGGCCAACCGGCTGAACTGCTCGGCCCCGAGGACGTCCATGGCCACCGTCGCGCGTTGCCGCATCTCCAACAACTGCACGACCTGTTCGCTCATCTCCGCGGCGGTCACGACGTACTCCTCCAATTCGTAGAACTCCGGTCGCAGCGCCGCGTCCACCCGGGAAGTTTGTCCCTCCGCCACCAGCACATCCGTGACCATCGTTCGCGCGTAACCGGACCGGGAAAAAATCAATTCATGCCGGCCGGGAGGCACGCCGCGAAGCCGGTACAACCCCTCGTGGTCCGTCACCGTGGCCAGGGTGGTCCCGCGCAGGGTCACCACCACGCCGCTCAACGGGCGGCCGTCCCAGTTGTCCAAAACCCGACCTTCCAACACTCCGGTGGAGAACGTGTCCTGCCCGCAACAGGCGCCGGCGATGTGAAGAACCCCCAGGACCACGAGGATCGGCCATCGCAACCATTCCCACCCGCGGCACTGCATGCGCCTCCCACGTGAGAAATCCCTTTCCGGATGCAACGCCTTCTCCTTTCGAATCCACGCGCTGACGCGTGTCACAAGCATGTTCCCCTCCTGAATCCGTGCGGCGCCGGATGCGGGTGCGGCCGGGGTTCACGAGGAAGCGGGACGGGACGTGGCGAGCTTCACCACTTCATCCAGATAACGCTGCACGGGCTCCCGCGGACGCAACCGCTGCGCCCGTTGCAGCAGCTCGGCCGCGCGTCGATACTCCTGATGGCGGACCAACAACTGGGCATGCTTCACCAGGGCATCCGGCGCCACGGCCTCGATCTGCGCGGCGGCCTGATAACGAAACTCGGCCTTCTCGCGATCGCCCGCGTGCGCATACCAGTCACCTGCCAGCAACAGCGCCTGGCCATCGGCGGGAAACCGCCTCAGACACTCCTCCAGGCGCTCCAGCGCAGCCTCCGCCTTGCCCTCGGCCCACAACCACCGCGCGTGCAGCCGGAGCCGCTGGTTTTGCACGGCAGGCGGCAACGCCCCCTCCACCCGATGAATGGCGTCCAACAACGCACCCACCACGGCCGTCTGCCCCTGTGCCAGCAGAACCTCGGCCGCGCGCAGCGCCCGTTCGGGAGCCGCAGCAGACCCGGTGGCCAGCGCCTCGCGATAGACGGCCGCGGCTTCTTCCGGAGCGTCCGACATGACGTAGAGGTCGGCCAGGGCAAAGAGGTCCTCCGCCCGCGCGCCTCCGAGCCGGCGCAACGTCTCGTACGCGACCAGCGCCTCCTTGCGTTCATTGCGCTGGAGATGCAACTGTGCCTTCCACTGCCACAGCGCCACACGGTCGGGCCGCGTGCTCAACAACTCGTCGACCAGCCGCAGCGCCGGCTCATATTGGGCACTCGCAAACCACGCCTGGAGCAACTGCAGTTGCAGAGTGAAATCGTCCGGCTTGAAAAGCAGGGCCTGCTGCGTGGCCGCCGCGGCCGCCACGGGCCGGCCCGATTGGAGGTACATGGCGCCCAAGATACCGAGCGTGGATGCGTCCGCGCCTCCCAACTCCAAGGCCCGCCCCAGAGCCCGGGCTGCACCGGCGGCATCGCCCAGCCGCGCCCGCACAAAGCCGAGATTCTTCCAAGCCCGCAAGAACTCCGGGTGCTTTGCCACCGCGGCTTCCAGGTGCACCTGCGCGTTGGTCGGATCACCGGCCTGCAGGAATGCGGTGCCCAACGTGAAGTCGAACAGGGCCGAGGCCGTCGGTCCCACCAAGGGCTTGAGTACTTCGATGGCCTTGTGCGGATCCTCCCGCAGCGCCGGCACGACCGTCTGGCGCCACTGTTCCTGTTCCTCGGCCGTCAAGGGAGGCTCCAACCGGCCCAAGAATCCATACGATCCCACCACGCGCCGCAAAAACTCGGGATCGTTCCAAAAAGCAGCCAGCGGGTGGTCCTCCGGCAAAGGGATCCAACCGGGGCTGACCGGACCAGCCGTGGAGGTTTGCGGCTCCACCCGCGCCTTCTTTGCCGGGGAGGAGTCTTTCCGCGTGCGCGGAGCGGCCTCGGCTGCCCCGACCGGACCGATCATCCCGACCATCCCTGCCAGGAGCAACGCCATAACCCGGAGGGTGCCCCTGCGGTCTGCGCGGGATCCGCCGACCGCGCGCGGCCCCTGCAGCCACGACCACCACTGGGGAAACTGCGGTTTCGACTTTTTCATGGGGAAACGGAGAACCGTATGGGCTGACGCAGGAACGTGCGGACCGGCTGACCGTCTTTCATGCCCGGTCGAAAACGCCATTTTCGAATCGCCTCCAGTGCGGGCGCCTCGAACTCCGGCCGCGTGGATCGTTCCACCCGTGCCTCTTCCACCCGACCCTGTTCGTCCACCACCACCAAGAGAACGACGCGCCCCTCCACGCCGGCCCGCCGCAGCGCCGCCGGATAAACGGGCGGCACCGCAGACAACACTTCCGGCGGCCGCTCCAAATCTTCCACCCGGAAGGCTTCCGTAGCGCTCACGGCCTGGACCGGCTCCCACATCCCGAGAGAATTTCCGGCCCAGGGTCCGCCCGCGCCCGGAACGGCCTCCAGGGTCAGGTTGAGCGACAGGCTCGGCGCCGCTTCGGCCAACACGGGCGGCGGCGGTTCGGTGGGGTCGGGCTCCGGGGGCGGGGGTGGCGGCGGGGTTTCCGAAGGAGGCTCTGACTCCAGGGCAACCGTCTGCACGGCCGTCAATAATCGCAACCGCTGAACCCGGCTCGAGGCCATCTGCGTCAACGGCAACACCAAAAACACCGCCAGCGTCAGCAGCGCCGCACCGGCCCAGATGCGCAACCAGTCCCCGCCCCCCTCGCGTTGAATTCTCATACTGGGAAGGGATCCAACGGCCTCGCTGTTCAGCTGCTGGCGGGATCGGTTGCGATGCTGACACTCTTGGCCTTGCCCAGCTTGGCTTCGTCGATAACGCGCACCAACAAGCCGGCGTTCGCGTTTTTGTCCACTTGCAGGATCACGGGCAGCGGTTGTTCCCGACACAGCCGGCTGACCAGGGGGCGCACCCCGCCCACGCCGATGTCCTTGCCGGCGTAAACCACGTTTCCCTGGGCCGTGACCGCCAGCAAAATGCTGTTCTTCTCGAGGGTTTCGGCCGAAATCGCCTGCGGCTTGTCCACCTCCGTGCCGGTTTCCTCCACAAACACCGTGGTCACGATGAAGAAAATCAGCAGGATGAACACCATGTCGATCAACGGTGAAACGTTGATCTCGGTGAGCTCGTCTGCTTCCACCAGCGCGCGACGATACCTCATACGGACAATTCAACGAGCGCCTCCGGACGCACCCGCGCCTGCTCGCGGCTCAGAGTCTGGACCGGCCGAGCCGTCGTCCTGGAGCGGATCTGTCGCGTGCCCAGACTTTCCAACCGCACCAGGAACGCCTCGAACTCATGCCGGCGGCGCCGACACCAGTGCGCAATCACCAACCCCGGCAGGGCAATGCACAGCCCGATTTCCGGCGGGAACAGTGCCTGGGAAATGCCCGCCGCCATGGCTTCGGTGATCTGGCCCCCGCCCCCGAGCGCCAGGGCGCGAAACGTGACCAACATGCCCGAGACCGTGCCCAACAAACCGACCAGCGGAGCCGCCGCAACCAGGGTGCTCAGCAGGGCCAGTTGCCGGTCCAGCGGCGCCAACCAGGCACGGTTCAGACCGGCGAAATGCCGGTGCAGTTGCGGCACGGACGTTCGATGCATCCCGGTCTCCAGCAGAAGGGTGCGCACCTCCGGGGGCGCGCTGCTCGTCTCCCTCACCCAACTCTGCCAGTCGCCGTCGGAGCCCCAGCGATCGGGCAGGCGGCGCATGCGCAGGACCAGCCGCAAGCCCACGACAAACATCGCCAGCGACACCGCCACCAACGGGAGCATCACCCAGCCCCCGCGCACCCAGGTCTCGAGAATCGTTGGAATCATACGTTCCTCTTCGAATCCACGCCTCGTCACTACCGCGCCCCGGCCGGCTCCGGCAGGGCATTCAAAAACGCAACTCCCAACTGTTCCACCCGGCCCAACCAGCCCTTGAGCTTGCGCGACAACATCGCGTGGAGCAGCAGGGAGGGAATTGCCACGATCAACCCGAACTCCGTGGTGATCAGGGCCTCGGAGATACCCCCGGCCAGCGTCTTCGGATCGCCGGTGCCAAATACCGTGATCACGTTGAAGGTGTTGATCATTCCGGTGACGGTGCCGAGCAGGCCCAGCAAGGGTGACGCCGCGGCCGTCAGGGCCAGAAACGGCACCCCGCGCTCCAGCCCGGGTCGAAGGGCGAGCATCTTCTCGTACAGGATTTCCTCGATGAATTCCTTCGGCTCGCGCCAGTGCTGCACCGCCTCTTCCAGCATGCGCCCCGCCGGCCCGGGCAGTTGACGCGCGAGCACCATCGCGCGCTCCGGATCCCCCCGCTCCAGGGCGGTCACCAGTGGCTTCAGCTGGTCGGGCGTGACCTCCGGCAGCCGTGCCAGTTGCGCCCATTTCCAGGCAAAAATGCCCAGCGCCAGAGCCCCCAACCCCAAGATCGGGATCATCACGGGACCGCCCTTTTGAATGTGGGTCCACAGCGAGTCCCGGGTGGCCTGGAGTTTCCAGGCATTGCCCAGCGTGGGGTCCACCGGCAGTGTGCCGCGGCCCGTGGACGCCACCTGCAGGATGCCCGCCGCGGAGACACCCTCCGGTCGGCCCATCTCCGGCGCCGGGGCGTTCAATCGCAGTTGCGCCACGCCGGCCACCGGAACCGTGCCGGTGGAAGCGAACCACGCCAGGGGTCCCATCAGGACGAATTGCCCCTCGACCAACTGGCCCCGTTCATCCAGGGCGCGCCCCTCCAGGCGGTCGCCCCCCATGCGCCGCTCCAGCCGCTGCACAGCCGCGTCCAACAGGTCCAACTGCGGCTTCAGACGGACGTCAGGAGCAGCCCCGTCCAGAGCCCGAGCCCGCTGAAACTCCCGCAGCGGCGCTTCATAAAGACCGGCCTCGACGGGGTGCAAACGGCCCGCAAACGCCTCTTGGTATCCGACCAGCAGGCCCTCGATGGCCGCCACCTCATTGCTGCGCGCCCGCAGCTCCGCCTTCCACGCGTTCAATTCCACCAGCTCGTTGTCGACCCGACGCCTGGCCCGATCCAGCTCGCTGCGCCGCTGGGACAGTCGCTCCTCCCACTCCCGAATCTGGCGCACGAGTGCACTCCGCTCGGACTCGACCGCCTCGCGGGTCCGCGTCAGCTCCTGCAGCGCCTGTTCCAAATCTGCCCTGGCCCGGCTCGTCAGCGTGGGCAAATCGCCGGACTGCCCGAACGCCGCGGCGGCCAACCCCAGGAGACCCAGCACTCTGAAAGAGGCCCTCCGAATCTCTGACGTGCGACGCGACATCACTGAACCTCCACCGGAAGCTCCACATAACGGGCCGGCCGCCGCCCCTCATGAACAGCCACGGCCTCCTGCACGCGCGGACCCAATCCCGGCTCTTCCACCCATCGCCAACCCTCCGAAGTGGGCACTCCCCGCCCCGCGATCCGACCGTTCTGGTCCACGTACCAGGCCTGCGCCAGCCCCAGATAAAGCGTCTGGACCTTGACCGGTTGGCCGTCCGGCCCGGGCCGCAATTCGGCGTGCAACGTCAGGCCCTGATCGAACTTCTCCGCTTCGTTCAAAAGCGTCACCACTGTCTGCAACCGTGCTCCCGCCGACTGAGTTGCACCCTGCCCCCCTGCCGCCAGGCGGTCCCACAAGGGGGACACGGCCTTTTGCAACGGCTCGGGAAAGCTCGGCTGCAGGCGCTGCAGCCGCGGCACCAGGGCGGCCAGTCGGTCCCGCAACAGTGTCAGCGCCGCGTCATATGACTCCTGCTGACGCTTCACCAATGCGCGCTCGGCCGTGACCGCCACGGACTGGGTTTCCGTCTGGGAAAGGGCTGTCTCTAGGGATTCGACCTCACGCTGCAACATCGCCAGGGTTTGCTGCAGCATCTCGCGCTCGGCGGCCCATTCCGATTTGGCCTTCGAAATCAACTGTCGGGTCTGAATCCATTGCTCGAGAACAGCCCGGAACTCGGCCGCCGCGGGATCCGCCTCTGCCGCGGCGCCCGCGCCGGCGCTGCAAAAGCCCGCCAGTCCAATCGCAAGCCAAAACACAACCTTCATCCACCGCCAGCGTGGTGCAGGGGCGTCACAGCTTGTCGACAGCTCGGTTACAAATCCGTAACAACCCGCCGGGCTTCACGAGTTCACCCGGACCACGGGTCAACCCGATCGCACGTTTGAGATCACCGTCCCCTGCCCGCAGGCCCTTGTGGCGCAGGGCAAAGAAGTGTGGCCCTGCGCACGCGGTCTGGCCCACACTCCCAGGGCCATGATGCGCACCGTGATTTGCCTCGGACTCGTGATGATGCTGCAGTACCCGGGCCAGGGTTCGGAGACCGGTTCCGTACGTGCGCCGGCAGTGACAGAAACCCGTTCGGCCGGCCGGCTCCCGCGCAACCCTCTCTTCCCCGGAGCCGACCCGCACGCAGTTGTGGTGGGTGACGCCGTGTGGATTTATCCCACGTGGAGCGACGGTGCGCTGGACCGTTTTTACGCGTTTGTTTCCACCAACCTTCATCACTGGCAAAGGCACGGGCCCATCCTGCGCTTCGACGAGGTCCGGTGGATTGGAGACGACGGCGCGCCGCGGCACTATGCCTGGGCCCCGTGCGTCGTGCACCACGAAGGTCGCTGGTTTCTCTACTACTCGGTGGGGCCCCAAAACCCCACGCCCTCCCGGATTGGCGTGGCAGTGGCGGATCGGCCCGCGGGGCCCTTTCGCGATTCGGGCCGGCCGCTGTTGATCGGCGACGCCACCTTCGAGGCCATTGATCCCATGGTGTTTCGCGATCCGCGATCGGGTCGGTTTCTCCTCTACGCGGGAGGCAGCGCCGGCGCGCGACTGCGTGTGTTCGAACTGCAACCGGACCTTGTCTCCCTGGCCCGCGAAATCCCGGTGGAAACCCCGCCCCGTTTCACGGAGGGCGCCTTCATGCATTTCTGGCGCGGCAAATACTACCTGTCCTACAGCCACGGTAGTTTCCGACACGCCTCCTACTCCGTGCATTACGCCACGGGAGATTCGCCGACCGGTCCGTGGCAATATCAGGGCGCCATTCTCACCAGTGACGCCACGCGCAAGGGCCCGGGTCATCATGCCTTCTTTCAACATCCGCGCACCGGGGAATGGCTCATTGTTTATCATCGCTGGGAAAATCAGACGGGCGACGGCCCGTACCGCGGCTCGCGCCAGATTTGCATTGACCGTGTGGAGTTCGAACCGGACGGCCGGATCCGGCCCGTGGTCATGACCGGGGAAGAACCGACCTCCCGGCGTTTCGCCCCCTGAGGATCGCCCCACGGGGCTGGTGGTCCTCAGCGTTCAGCGCAGGGCAATACCAACAGCACCGGTTCGGTGGGACGACATTGTCGAGGGCCTTCGATTGCCCATGCCCGCACCCACGGCGTCTTGGCACGGCAGGCTTTCCACCCGAGGTCGGAATTCCAATGACTCGTTCGCTTGCTCGTCCCCGGAAGCGCTTCTGCGCCCATTCAGACGGCGCCTGCAGACTTTCGGATGCAACCCCGTGTCGAGCCGCTCCATGAACCGGACATGGCCTTCCGGGTCCCGGACCGGGACGGGAACCATCCCACACCAGGGCGGACGACAGCCCGGTCAGTTGGGATTCGCCGCCGGATCCGGCGTCCACACAATGCGGGTTTGGGGCAAGATGGCCTTGCCCTTGTTTGGGCTGCCGGGGGTCGTCTCCACCACCTGATCCCCGCGGAGGGATTCGACATGCCCGTCGGTGAAGACCAGATTGCCCGATTCCGGTGGCGCGCCACAAATCGCGAGGCATAACTCGACGGCTGGCCCAGGTCACTATCGGCCTGGGCCGGATCGACCTTGGGCTCGGGGGGAAGTCGGTTTTCCAAAAACACCACCGTTTGGGAGGGGCGTTGGATGGCAGAGGCGCGCACGGGGGCCGCACCGCTCCTGAGTTTGGAATTCATGGCCAGGGAGAACAGCACGTTCCCCAGCGTCTCCGGGGATTCCGGAAACCGGGCAGCCGCACAATGAAAGAGGCTGTCGCGGGCGTAAAAGCCGGCCCGCTCGTGAACATAATCGGCTGCGGTGCGCAGGGACAACACGCGCGGCAACGCGTTGTACCAGACGTCCGCGGCGGTCGGGTCGCTGACTTGCGCCCAGTTGTTCAGGCGCGAGGAGGTGCCAACGGCTTCGCGTGGGAAATGGTCATCTTGATCCTGATGATACAAGGTCAGCGCCAGGCCCCACTGGCGGAGCTTTTGCAGACAGGCGGTCCGTTGCGCAGCCGCCCTGGCGCGAGAGAGCGACGGCAACAACATGGCTGCCAGGATGGCCAGAATGACAAGGACCACCAGCAATTCGACCAGCGTGAACCCGATCAGCCGAGGGCGTTGGGCGAACGCATCTTTCATGGTGCCGGAAACGGAAGGATGGTGCTCAATCGGTAAAAGTGGCCGGCCGGGCTGCGGACATCCGTGATCGACATCAGGTCAGCCTCCGCCACCACCTCCCTGAGGACCGTCCAGGTCTCCGAGCCCAGCGACTCGCGACGTTCAACGGTGTAGCGCCGGCCGGGGACAGCTCGCCAACTCAGGCGGACCGACTCCCCGGCGGGTGCTGCGAGGAGCAAACGTGTGGGCGCAATGACGCGACCGGGAGAGCCGACGTCGCCATTGGCCGCCACCCAGGCCCCGTTGACCTCTGCGGCAGCCCATAGGGTTAGAAGCCCGGGCACGGGGGTCTGAGCGGTCGGTTGATCCGGGTCGTACACAAAGGTCTGACGGGGCCCCGTGGCCGCGGCGCCGAACGTCACGCCGCAAATGAAGTCATCGTCCGCAGAAGCAGCAGCATTCCACAGGTAGAGACCGTCGCCGTTGCTGCTCAATCCCAGTCCCGGGCCGGCATAGATCACGACCCTGCTCCCTTGCGGGCCCTCGTGAAGTCCCCACCAGGAGCGAAACAGGGCCTCGGTCATCGGTCTGCCTGCGGTCGTCTCCACAAAGACAATGCTTTCCCCCGGATGAATCACCAGGTCGTTCGTGATGACCGCGGCTGCTGACAGAGATCGCGAATCGTCGTCAAACCGGTAACCCTTAAGATTGAACGGTCGTGTGTCAAAGCTGGTGAGCTCCCACCAATCTTGAAACTCTGCCGATCCAGTGGAGTGCACCTCGGTAATCAGGAACCGGGGTTTCGGCGTCACGGTGACCCGGGCCGACGCGGTACGGGCTCCGGCCAGATTGGAAGCCACGACGGTGTAAACGGCCGTGCCGAACGCTTCCGACAGGGGCAGCACCAGGCGATTGGCCGTCTGACCCGGGAGAGGAATCCCGTTGCTCAGCCACTGATACTCGGGCGGCGGATTCGCATGTGCCATGGCCACGAGACTCACCGTTTGGCCCGGGTAGGCGTCCACATCCGCGGGGGGCACCACAAAGCTCGGAGCCGCCGGCGAGCTGTCCACGATCAGGAGCGCCTCCGAGCTGAGGATGAACTCGAGCCCGTTGGTGACCTGAACACGATAAGAGCCTTCGTCCGAGGCCCGGACGGCCGGCAGCGTCAGAGTGGCCGCGGTGGCACCCGGAATCGGGTCACCGTTGAACACCCACTGATATTTCGGGCGGGGCAAACCGTGCGTAGCCACGGAAAATGTAACCGGGAATCCCACGTACCCTACCTGGTTGGTGGGCTGCAGCGTGATCCGCAGGGATACCGGGCCGGCATGGGTACCCGGCGAAGCGATGTCATCCGACAATGCGGCCCTGAACGCGCCGGCCAGACCGTTGGAACTCACCACGGTCAACAACCCCGTTTGTCGATCATATGTGAAAGAATGCCCCCGCGTCGCCGGGCCGAAGTCCACGCGATCCACGAACTCTTCATCCCTGCTGGCCTCCGGACCCCACAGAATCACGCTGTCTCCGTCGCTACTCAGCCCGTTGCCGCTGTAGAAGACCACCTGCTGAGCGGGCGGCAACCCCCACCAGGCTCGAAACTCTTCCGGAGTGTCGATCTCCGGAATGTTGTTTTGCACGAAAAGAATTGTCTCCCCGGGACCGATGTTCAGACCTTCAAAAGGCGTTGCGTCTGCACCGGCCAAACCTCCCGAGTTGTCGTTCCAACGATACCCCGTCAGGTCGATCCGGTTGGTCCCGAAGTTGGTCAATTCCCAGAAGTCCGGGCCCTGAACCACACCCCAGGAATGATTCGTCGACGCCGAAGACATGACCTCGGTAATGGCCAGCTGGGCCATTGCCATGGACGTGGTCCACAAGCAGGAGAGGAAAAGCCCGAGCCCTTTCCAATGCCTCGAAACCTCACCGTTCATACAACCGTTCAGCTACCCGGGCCCGGTTACATCTCCGCGTGTAGCCTGCTACGTTCTCGTAACAGCGAGGCCGTGGCGACGGGCACTCGAACTTGTCTCCGCAGTTTCCCCGGCCGGCCAGCGGTCCCGACCCCGCTGGGGAGCCTGCGGCAGCGCTGTCGGCAACGCTTCCGTACCTCCATCCCAGGGGGCGGGCAGGCCGCATCATCCCGGGAAGCGAGGGTCCTTGCTGGTGGCATGAAAGGCCTTCAGGAAATCCGCACAATGCAAAGCCGAGGTGCAAGGCGATCTCCCGCTTCTGCAATCCCGAAGTCACGGTCCTGGAACCGCGGAAAGCATCCAGGACCCGGGGCACAAACGCCCTCCAGCCCAGGACCCGCGAGTGCCGAGGCCCGATCCAGACTGGTCACTTCGCGGTCCGCGCCACGATCCCATCGTGCAAGCCTCACTGGATCGCCCACGCCCAACCGCGGCTCCCTCTCCCGCGGGTGCTTCAACAGGTCCGTCGCTGCCAAAAGGTTCAGCGCTCGCAACAAGGCCGTGGATCCGACCGGCTCGGGAACCAACAACCGACGGGGGCCGATGCGGATCGCGTCGTTCCATTTCACGGCCGCCCGCTTGCAAGTGCGGAAATGCCCGGTCCTGAATCCCATGCGCGGCGCTAATGCCAGCAGAACAAGGTCCCAAAAGATTTGTCAGATCTGCCTCGCTCCCGCGCGCCACGCGACCGAACCCACCCCCGGCAACCGCATCGGCGACAACCTTCTTGACCGGGCAACCCGGGCCGTGACCTCGAGAGACCCGGGCCGTGGAGTGGGGCGCGCCGGCCGGACCAGCCCGTGTCAGCCCAGCTTCACCGCAATCACCGGACTCGAGCTTCCTCAGCAGACGACTCGCACGCCACCGGATTCACGGGGAAGCAGGCACAGCTTGCAGAGGCCTGCACGGCCAGCCGGGGCTGGTCGAGCCGCCCCGGGGAGCGCTTCGCCGCTTCACGATTTGGGCGGTTCGCCTCGCCCGGGCCCAACGAGCGCAGGTCGCACTCCCACTGCGCAGCCTTCGTTGCCGGGCTGGGTCGCCCGGTCCGGAGCTCGCTCCCGGCGTCTTTCAGGTGCGTCAGGTTCAGTGAACGTGTGTGGTTCCACCCTTGTCCGGCACTGCGTCGGACACGGAGAAGGCGGGAGGGTTCCACGCCGGTGGCTTGACGCACAAGGGACGGTCCGTTAATTGACGCGGCGGAGTGCGCACGACCCACCAGGGCAGGATCCACCTCGTCGCGGTGAGCGCCGCTGTCTGCCTGGCCGGACTGGCGTCCGCCCGGGACGGTGGTCCGCTCCTGGATGATTTCCCCCTGACCTTGCACGAGGGGCAGCGGACCGAAGCCCTGGGGCCCTTGTTCAGTTGGGAGCGCCAACCTGGGCAACGCCGCTGGGCCGTCCATCCGTTGCTTTCCATGGAGCGTCATCCGGAGGTGGACCGGATCTCGGTGGATGTGTTCTACCCGCTGTTCACGTATGACCGGTCCGGCCCGGAATATCGGTGGCAATTCCTGCAATTGCTCAGCAGCAGCGGCGGCGCCGACCAACAAGATCGGCGCACCGACCGGTTCACGTTGTTTCCGGTGCTCTTCTGGCAACGGTCCGAGGATCCCGAACGGGACACCTTTGCCGTGCTGCCGCTTTACGGTCACTTGGAACGCCGATTGTTCCGCGACGAGATCGATGTGGTCCTTTTTCCGCTCTGGAGTCGCACCCGCAAACGGGATGTGGTCACAGAGAACTGGCTTTATCCGCTGTTCCACACCCGCCATGGCGAGGGCCTGCAGGGTTGGCAATTCTGGCCGCTGTACGGCCGCGAGGAAAAGCAGGTCACCTGGCGGACCAATCTTTGGGGCGAAGAAGAGCTTGTGGCCGGGCACTCGAAGCGGTTCGTGCTGTGGCCGTTCTATGTGGATCATCGAACCGGGCTGGGGACCGACCGCCCTTTGCACCAGAGGGCAATCGTGCCGTTTTACGCCACAACCCGCGGACCTCACTTCCAGTCCACTTCGTGGGGCTGGCCCCTGGGCCTGACCCGCAGCACCAACAGCCTCACCGGATATCAGGAAACGGCCGTTCCCTGGCCGTTCGTGGTCCGGGGCCATGGCCCCCATCGCTCGACGCATCGGTTCTGGCCGTTCTACGGGCTCACTGTCACCACCAACCAACAGCGCCAGTTTTGTTTGTGGCCCTTGTGGCAAAGCCGACGCAGCGAGTCCCCCGATCTGCTGCGGCACGACAGACGCGTCGGGCTGTTTCTGTACCGGGACCTTCGCGAAGATCCCCGCGACGGGACGGTGCGCCTGCGGCGGGATCTCTGGCCCCTGGGGACGTATCGCCAGGAGCCCGATGGCAAAGCCCGACTGCAGGTGCTGGCCCCTTTGGAACCGATTCTGCCCGCCAACCGGGGCATCGAACGCAATTACAGCCCGCTGTGGTCGCTCTGGCGCATGGAGCGGGATCCCGCCACCGGCCGCTCCAGTCGGTCGCTGTTGTGGAACCTGTTCCGCAGTGAACGGGACCCCGAGGGGCAGAAGTGCTCCCTGCTCTTCGGGCTGGTGCAACACGAATCCCGCGGTGGCAGTTGGCGTTTGCGCCTGCTCGGGTTACCCTTGCAAGGCCCGGGCGCAGCCGGAGCGGCCGCAGTGCAGGCGGATGCGGTCTCCGGCGGGCCCGGGAAGGGCGGAACAGCCTCGGAGTGAAGCACGCATTCCGACGACGAGCATGTTTCAGAACCTGGGCGAAATGATTCTGTTGTTCGGGCGCACGGTGCGTGCGTTGCCCCTGGTGTGGCGGCAGCGCCGGAAGGTGTTCGAACAGTTTTACGACATCGGCAACGCCAGCCTGTTGATGGTCTGCGTCTTGTCCTTTTTCATCGGCGCCGTGGTGGCCCTGCAGACCGGCCCGGTGCTGGTGGACCGTGCGCTGGGCGCGGCGCTGGGCGGGATCGTGGGGATTTCCATTTGCAAGGAACTGGCTCCGGTGATGATGGCCATCCTGATCGCCGGCCGAAACGGCTCCGCCATGGCCGCGGAAATCGGGTCCATGCAGGTATATCAGGAAATCGATGCGTTACGAACCATGCGGATTGACCCGGTCCATTTTCTGGTCCTGCCCCGGCTGGTGGCCCTAGCCGTGGCCCTGCCCTTGTTGGTGCTCGTTGCCATCATGGTCGGCTGGTTTGGGGGGGCCCTGGTGGCTGCGTACAACGAGCGCATCGCCATCGGTTTCCAGGCGTTCTTCGAGAACCTGCGCGACGTCGTCGCATTGGAAGACGTGGCCAACGGCCTGTTCAAGAGCCTCATCTTTGCCCTAATTGTCGGCACGGTTTGCTGTCACCAGGGTCTGACCACGCGGGGCGGCCCGCGCGGCATCGGTCGGTCCGTGACCAAGGCGGTGGTCAATTCCATCGTCCTGATCGTCATTTCGGATTACATCCTCACCCGGCTGTTGCTCTCATGAACGCCCCCTCGTCCGCCTCCGTTCCCGGTCTGGCCGTCGAAGTGCGGAATCTTCGCAAGCGGTACGGCACGCAGGAGGTGCTGCGCGGCATCAGCTTTGCGGNGGCGCCAGGGCGAATACCTGGCGATCATGGGCCCCAGCGGCAGCGGCAAAAGTGTCCTGCTGCGGCACATCATCGGGTTGGAACAGCCGGACGAGGGCGAGATCCGGCTCAATGGCCAGTCGGTGCAGGGCTCCGACGTGCTGGATCGGTACCGCCTGGCCATGGTCTTTCAATCGGCGGCCCTCTTGAACTCACTCACCGTGGCGGAAAACGTCGGGCTCTATCTGGCCGAACACCGGCTCCGGCCGCCGGAGGAAATCCGCCGCATCGTGTCGGAAAAGCTTGCCCTGGTGGGGTTGGAGGGCACCGAGGACAAGCTCCCCGGCCAACTGTCCGGCGGGATGCGCAAACGGGTGGCGATCGCGCGCGCCCTGGTCATGGAACCTCAGCTCATTTTGTATGACGAGCCCACCAGTGAGTTGGATCCGCTGTCCGCCCAGGTGATCGCCGAAGAAATCCTGAGCCTCAGAGACCGGATCGGCGTCACTTCCATCGTCGTGACTCACGACAGCGCCCTGGCATTTCAAGTGGCCGACCGGATTGGGTTCCTCCACGACGGCCGTCTGGTGGCCCTGGAGAAGCCGGATCAGCTCCGGGCCCATCCCGACCCTTTGTTGCAACGCTTTCTGCAGGCCCGTGCTCATCGTCAACCGCAGGAGGTCGCACCATGAAAGACTCGCTGGAAACTCGATTGGGCATGTTCGTGGCCCTGGCCATCGTGGCCGGCGTCCTGGTCATGGAAATGGCCGGCGGCGTCGAACGTTTCCGCAAAGGACCGCGGATTCATGCCCTCTTCCAAAACGCCCTCGAACTCAAGGTGGGAGACCGCGTCAAAATGGCCGGCGTCGAAATCGGCCGCGTCGAAGCCATCCAACTCGAAGGCGACCGGGTCCGCGTGACCATGAAGCTGCGTCCGGATCATCCGGTGAACACCGAGTGCGTCGCCACCATCAAGTTCACCGGGCTCATGGGCCAGAATTACGTCTCCCTGGATTTTGGGCGGCCCGAAGCCCCTCGGGCCGCGGACGGCACCATCCTTAAGACGGCCGAGCAACCCGACTTCGCCGCCCTCATGGCCCGGCTCGACAACGTGGCCAGCGGGGTCGAAAACCTCACCCGGAGCTTCACCGGCGACCGCATCGACAACCTCCTTGGCCCGCTGACCGATTTCGTCCGCCAGAACAGCGGCGTGTTGAGCGAAACCTTCACCAACCTCAAGTCCATCACCGCCCAGGTCCGCTCCGGCCAGGGCACCTTGGGCCGGCTCGTGATGGAAGACACCCTCCACAATACTGCGCTCGAGACCGTTTCCAATCTCAACCACACCGTGGCCACGGTCCAGACCACCCTTCAGGATGCCCGTCAAATCGTTCTCGACGTCCGCGCCGGCCAGGGCACCCTGGGCCGACTCGTCACCGATCCCAGCCTGTTCCAGGAAACCACCAACGCCGTGGTCCAACTCCGGGAGATCCTGCAAAAGATCAACCGTGGGGACGGCTCGGTCGGGAAACTCGTCAACGACGAAGCCCTCTACAAAAACGCGCGCCTCACCCTGCAGAAGCTCGACAAGGCGACCGAAGGTCTCGAAGACCAGGGTCCCCTCAGCGTCGTCAGCATGCTGGTCAACACCCTGTTCTAACCCCGCGCCTGCGCCCCTGCGATTCCCCCCATGAGCACCCGACGCATTTACGAGGAAATGGCGCGGCTCTCCGCCGCCGGCCAACCCTTCGTGCTCGGCCTCATCGCCGGCGTGAAGGGTTCCAGCCCTCAACGCACCGGCGCCAAGGCCCTCTTCCTCCCCGACGGCCGCATCATCGGCACCCTCGGAGGCGGCTGCCTCGAAGCCGAAGTCCACGCCCGGGCGCGCCGCGCCCTTCAGACCGGTCAGCCCGACACCTTCGACCTGCTCCTTGACCATGACTTCGGTTGGGACGACGGCCTGATCTGCGGCGGCCGTGTCTTCGGCCTGATCCTGCCCCATGCCAGCCAGGCCGGCCCTTTGTGGGCCGAGCTGGCCCAGACTTCCACCCCCGTCCGGTGGGGCGTTCGCCAGGACTTCTCGATCCAGCGCATCGACGCAGCAGGAGGATCCTGGCTCTACCAGGAAACCGTCAGCCCGCCGTGTGCCCTCTGGATCGCCGGCTCCGGCCATGTGGCCCAGGCCGTGGCCCCCTTGGCGCTCCAGCTGGATTTCACGGTGACCGTATTCGACGACCGGCCCGGCCTGGCCAATTACGATTTCTTTCCGCCCGCCACCCGCCTGGAAGTCGGCCCCTGGCATGAACTGCTCAGCCGTCCCCTGCCGCAGGTGCCCACCTTCGGTCTCATCGTCACCCGCGGCCACCAACATGATGCCCTCGTGCTGTCCGAATGGATCCACCGGCCCTTCGCCTTCCTTGGCATGATCGGCAGCCGCCGCAAGGCCCGGCTCATCCGCGAGCAGTTCCTCCGTCAAAAGCTTGCCACTCCGGAACAACTGGACCGCGTCGTTTGTCCCGTGGGTTTGCCCATCCACGCCATCGGCGTTCACGAGATCGCTGTCAGCGTCCTGGCACAGTTCATCCAACACCGGGCCGAACTGCTCGGCCTGGCCAAGCCCCGTTCGGCCGTGGAGCCGGAAACCGAAGCCTGCTCCGCTCCCCCAACTGTCGCGCCTCCTCAGACCTGACAGTGCGGGCAATAATACGAGCTTCGCCCTCCCTGAAC
>JAOADM010000057.1:4189-19413 GCA_026417315.1 Limisphaera sp. | reverse complement strand
GCCCTGCACAATGTACGTCAACACGATCCCTTCCGGCGTGCGATCGGCCGTCACCCGCACATTGTAAAACTGACCCGTCGCATAGAGACTGCGGATGTCCTCGTCCACGCTGGCCGGGCGATACACATCGCCGGGCTTGACGCGAATGTTGGCCCGCAACAGCGCGTCACTGGCCGCCGGCGGGCCCACATGTCGCACGTCCACCCGCACCACCTTGACGTCCTCCTGGGCCAGGGGGGAAAACTGGGCGCGCACCACCCCCGGGGCGCTCAGCAGGCACAGGGCCAGGAGAAACCGCAAACACCAGTGCATGTTCAGGCAGGGCTCGGGAGATCTTCAGGCTCGACCTTGGTGACGCTTTCAAAACGGGTGTAGGGCCGCAGGAACACCAGGTCGATCTCCCCGGTGGGCCCGTTGCGTTGCTTGGCGATGTACAGTTTCACAGGTACGGCTTCCTCGTCAAAATCGCGCGCCGGATCGTCGTCGTCCCGGCCCTTGGTGTCCCGGTACAGCAGGCCGACCACGTCTGCATCCTGCTCGATGGCGCCGGACTCTCGCAAGTCGGACAGCCGCGGCGCCTCCCCCGCGCCGCGCTTCTCCACATCCCGGTTCAACTGACTCAACACGATCACCGGCACGTTCAGCTCCTTGGCCAGCGCCTTCACCCCGTTGGAAATGTCGGCAATTTCCTGCTGCCGGTTCTCCGCACGCCGGGAAGTGGAATGCAGCAACTGCAGGTAATCAATCACAAACAGTCGAATCCCGTGCTGCTGCGCCAGCCGACGCGCCTTCGCCCGCAGTTGCAAAATCGACAGACCCGAGGTGTCGTCGATGTACAACGGGGCCGACGCCAGCTTCCCGGCCGCCGCCGTCAACCTCGGAAAATCCCGCTCCGCCAGGAAGCCGTCCCGCACATTGCGCAGGTTGACCCGGGCCCGCGAACAAAGCAGCCGCATCACCAACGACTCGGCCGTCATCTCCAGGCTGAACACCGCCACCGGCAGCCGCAGATCAATAGCCACATGCTCGGCGATGTTCATCGCCAGCGAGGTCTTGCCCACACTCGGCCGGGCGGCAATCACAATCATCTCGCCCCCGTGCAACCCGGTGGTCAAACGATCCAGATCCGGGAACCCCGTCGGCAGGCCGCTGAGCATGCCCTTTTGCGTGTGGAGCTTTTCGATCTTGCCGATGGCGTCCCGCACCAGCTCCCGAATGGGCACCGTGCCCCCCTCGACCCGTTCCTCGCTGATGTGCAGAAGGTCCCGTTCCACCTCGTCCAGCAGCTCCTGCACGTCCCCCTCGTACTCATAAACGCGGCCCACCACGTGGGTGCAGGTTTGCACCAAACGCCGCAGCAGATACTTCTCGTAGACGATGTTGGCGTAGTGCGCCAGGTTGGCGGCCGAGGGAACCGCGTCCGGTAACGTGGCCAGGTACGCCAAGCCACCCGCCAGGTCGAGCCGGTTCACCGGTGTCCCCGCCCGACCGTCCTCCCAGGGCGGCGCATCCTTCAGCCGTTGCTGCAGCGTGATCAGGTCAATCGGCTCCCGCCGCTCGAACATCTCGATGAGCGTGCGGTAAATCACCTGGTGACGCAGATCGTAAAACACCTCCGGCCGCGCCTTCAGCAACTCGAGGCTCTCGCCCATGCACGGGTTGGGCGACAGCAGAATGCAACCCAGCACCCCCCGCTCCGCTTCCAACGAATGCGGGGGAAGTCGATCCGCCCGCGGCTCTGTCACCGGCCCGCGCCGCCGTCGAGCGCGCTTCAAATCCACCCCGGCCTCGCTGTTCTCACTCATGGTTTCCCCGCAGAGCAGCCACGTTTCACCCTCTTCCGTCGCTGAACCGCTATTCAACCCCACCCCGGCCACGCCGACAAGCGGAGAGTGCGCCGCCCAGGCTTGGGGGTAGTGTTGGTCAATTCTCCGTTGGGGTGGGATTAAGGCGGTTTCCATTTGGGGGTGAATTGGGGTGGGTATTGCCCCCGGCGGGTCCACTGCAGCGGTTGGGCCAGCAGCCGTTGGAGCTGCAAGAGCCGCTCGGCCCGGACCGGATGCCCGCTGCGAACCTGGCGTTTGAACCGCCGGTGGATTTCCATCTTCTTCTCCACCGCGCCCGAACCGGCTTGACCGCAGGCGCCCGACGCCCTCGACCGGCGCGCAGGCGGGCCGGGATCTGGCGCCAGGCCGTCGGTGCCGTGGCCGTTGGCCTGCCGGTAGCCGACCAAGGCCTCCAACGCCTTGGGCCGTTGCTAGCGCAGGGGACTGGTGCGCAGCGTTTCCAGGGCGGCCTGTCTGTCGGCGTTCCAGATCGGGCGCATCCAGCCGGTGGTATTCGTCCTGGTTGGGGCCGGTGAAGGCGCGCACCGCTTGGGCCAAGTGCCGGCGGTCCAACCGCCAGGGCCGGTGGTGGAAATCATCCTGCCGCAGCCGCCGCAGCCCTTCGTCCCCGTCGCTCCACAGCACCTGAAAGTCTGGAGCCCAGACTCGGTGGCCTTGCAGTTGGAACTGGCGACCGAACAGGGCCAAGGGCTGGGTGGAAACAAGCAGGTGCTTGTTTTGGAGGCCCAGGCTGCGGGAGCCCCGAGCCCGATAGCGACGCTGCCCGCCGGTGGAATGTAACCCCAGGTGGAGCAGGAAGTGTCGGACAAGACCGCGCCGGTTCCGCTGCTGGGCTTTCCGCCAAGTGGAATCCAGTTCGCTGCTCCGAGCCGGGACCTTCTTGGGATGGGCCGCTGGGGGCGGGCTTTTGTCCCGTTCCACCAACAGGCGGTCCCCGTGGTGCTCGACCGAGGCCCAGAGCACGCAGGCGCTGAGGCAGAGGCCGATCCAGCGGGAAACACTCCGCGGGGCTGGACAGTAGGTCTGTCTGACGGCCGCCTCGCACGCCGTTGAAAAAGCCCGAGATTTCCAGTAAGCGCCTGCGCGACTGGTTGACTTGGACGCGCGGGTTTCCGATCAAAGCTTTCCAACATTCTGTTTGTTCGGGTAGCGACGGTGCCCGAGGAGACCATGTAACTCCCCATGTGGCAGCGAACTACTTCCACGTGTTGTCGTTTGCGTACATCTCCATTTTTTGCTGTCGCCATGACAATGTACGAACATGCTCTCGTTTGCCGGGCTGCATAAACGCTCTTGACAGTCGCGGACCGCCAGCATAAACAACTTGTATTAGCTGGTGCGACGCCAGCATTTGGGCAACCCTTGACCCAATGTGCTTCGGCGCTTCACCTACAGACTACCGTCACTAACCGCCTAAAGTCACTACGTTATCGAGACCAGGAGAGCCCATCATGAAAGCAAGAGCTCAACTCACCGCCGCCCTCCTCGTCTGCACTGCTACTGCTGCGGTCTCTGCAGCAACCTTCACGGTCACAACCACTGCCGATAATGGCCCAGGAACACTCCGGTGGGCGATTGAACAGGCCAACGCCACGCCCGGTTTCGACACGATCGCGTTTAACATTCCAGTGGCGCCGTATACCCTTCAGCCGCTCACCCCTTTGCCGCCGATCACGGATCCGGTCGCCATTGACGGTACGACGCAGCCTGGCTTCCTCGGCACACCAATCGTGCATCTGGACGGAGCGCTCGCCGGCCCTGGGGCCAATGGTCTGCTCATAGTGAGCGGCTCCAGCCTCGTCCGGGGGCTCGTAATCACCAGATTTCACCTCAGCGGCATCCGCCTCGAGGGAACGTGGGCCTCGCCCAACGGCACCAACAGAATACTCGGGAACTACATCGGTCTCATGCCCGACGGCCTAACCCCCGCGGGTAACGGCATCGAGACCAGCCCCGAATACCCGGCTCACGCGGGCATTCTAGCGTTTCACTCTGACGGCAATGTGATAGGCTCGCCGGAACCAGGACAAGCCAATGTCATCTCCGGGAATAAATGGAACATCAACCTAGAGTGGAGCGCTCGCACCACGGTCCAATACAACAAGATCGGGACGGACGCCACCGGGACTCGAGCGCTTTCGAACCCCACCGGCATTATTCCGCCCGAGGGCCTAGTAGGCTATCATTATGCCGGAGGGATCAAGGCCGAGTACGCCCCCGACACAGTGATTCGCAACAACTTGATCTCCGGCAACACGACCGAGCCACTGGGCTTCTGGCAGCAAGCATGCGGCATTTTCTGCTCCTGGGAATGCCACCGGACTCGAGTCGAAAGCAATTTTATCGGCACTGACCTCTCGGGCCGCATGCCTCTTCCAAATCAATGGGGTGCCTGGGTGGTCGGCGATGATTGTGTAATCGCACATAACCTCATTTCGGGGAATGTCCTGATTGGCTTGTTTGCCACAGGACTGAGACATCGTATCGAAAACAACTTGATAGGTACTGACATCACCGGCCAGACGGCGTTAGGCAACGGGCTCGTGGGCCTGCAGCTCTACTTCGGTCATCAGGCTCTCGTGCGACGGAATGTCATTTCTGCCAATGGCTATCGAGGCATCAGCGTCACAGCGGACGACGTCGCTATTGTAGGGAACTATATCGGAACGGACAGCACGGGCACGAAGGCTTTGCCCTACCAACACGAAGGCGTGTTCGTCTTTAATCCCAATGTTCGTATCGGCGGCACCAACGACGCGGACCGCAACATTATCTCGGGAAATGATACTGGCATTAGACTCATGAGCAGTGGGGGGCGTGTTCAGGGTAACTTCGTGGGTACCGACGTATCGGCTACGGTTGCGCTGCCCAATGGCGTGGGAATGTATCTCTCCGATTGCGCCCAAAGTAACCTTATTGGTGGTACGAGCGCCAATGCGCGCAACGTTATTTCGGGGAACGCGCGCCATGGTATCCTTGTTCTCCACACGGAGACCTTCGGCAATCGCATCCAGGGAAATTACATCGGCACCGACCGAACGGGGCTCTCGCCGCTGCCTAACGCTGATGGGATAGCGATTGGTGCCGGAGCCCATGACAACACGATCGGTGGCGAGGAAACCGGAGCCGGAAATGTGGTTGCGTTTAACGTGCACTGTGGGATCGGCGTTGGCCACGCCCCGTGGGAAGCTGGCCCTTATGCGGTCCGCAATCGGATTCTGGGTAACAGCATTCATTCTAACGCCGGAGCGGAAGACCATCCAGTCTATGGTATCTTCCTGACCATGCCGTACATTCGCTGGGAAATGATTGAGAATGATCCTCTGGACATGGATGAGGGGGTCAACAAGCTGCAAAACTTTCCGATCATTCAAAATGCCTCCAGCACGCCCACGGGTACAAGGGTGCAGGGCTTTATTCACAGCACGCCCCAGACCACATTTCGGATTGAGTTGTTCGCGAACCGAGAGTGCGACGCGTCGGGGTATGGTGAAGGCGAGCGTTTCCTTGGCGCGACAGATGTCACCACGGATCAGAATGGGAATGGCCGGATTGATGTCTGGTTGCCGGTGTCTGTTCCAGTAGGCTGGATTATTACGGCAACCGCTACCGACCCGGAGGGGAACACATCTGCTTTTTCGCCCTGCGGGCAACCAGTCGTGCAAGGGGATGCGGAACCGCCCGTGATTCATTGTCCTGGTGAGATTCGGGTGCATTGCAGTCCAGATCCACTCGTGCCTGTAACGTTCGCTGTAAGCGCGAGCGATGGGGTGGATCCCTCGCCGCTCGTGACGTGCGATCCACCATCCGGCAGTGGTTTTCCGGTTGGCGAGGTTGTGGTCACGTGCACGGCGAGCGACGCAGCGGGCAACGTGGCAGCGTGCTCGTTTAAGGTCATTCGCGCCCCACTGGAGTTCGATGGCTTTCTACCGCCAATCGGTGGCTCGGATGCCACAGGCGGCAGCTTCTTTGCACCCCTTCAGACGTTTAAGTTCGGCAGTACCATCCCCGTGAAGTTTAAAGCGTTCTGTGGCGGCACGCCGGTGGTGGCAGGGGTGCATCGGCTCCAAGTGGTCAAGTTTAGCGACGCGACGACCGCAGCGGAGCCGATTGATGCGACACCACAAGACGCTGCCACTAGTGGAAATCAGTTCGTATATAGCGACGGCGTGTGGCGGTTCAACCTAGACACGCGCCAGGGTGGTATGAGTAAGGGTATCTGGCAGTTNGTTGCCACGTTGTCTGACGGAAGCCAGCATCGGGCATGGATCCAGCTGAAGTAGGGGAATGACAAGGGAAAAGCCGGGGCATTCTGCCGCTTTGCGACAGCTATCGGCAGCCCCCATGACATGTACTGGGGGGCTTAAGTGGCGTATCAGGGCGGTGAGAAAACGCACACATCCTCGGAAAAACGTCAGCGCGCAGGGGAGGTATAAGAGGAAGTCATTACGGACGCTCATTTTGCCACGGTAGTTGAGACAAGCGGCTGCAGAACGAGGGTGGCGGCGGGCCGGCTCCCGTGGGAGAGCGGATAGGTGTTGTGTGGCGTGAGCGCGGAGCGCTCAAGCCGTCACCTTCGAAAGGATATCCTCCGAGACTTGGTAGCCGGGATAGGGGGAGAGTTCTTTGGCCGCGGCCTCTGGCGGGTCCGGCTGACCATGGGCGGTGCCCTGTGCAACCTATGAAGACGCGAACGCGCGGAAGCGCTGGGACTGATGTGCTGGTCGTAGTTCTCTGGGGACGGGGAAAGCACGGGGATACAATGGCGGCCGTGCGGCGCAAGTGGAGTCTGCAATGCTCCGTTTGAGGGGGTTTGGCATTTGGGAAGCCAAGGAGTGTGCGGAGGGGGCGGTGGCGAAGATCTAGGAAAGTGTTTTTAAGCGAGCTCATCCTTGGGATCGCCGGTTGGATTTGGCCTCAACTTCTCTAGGGGCTTGACGGGCAAGAAAGTATAGCAGGGAGTGGGAAAGGCAGTTCCCAACGGAACACGCTCCAATCTCCTCATAAGACCGAAGCCTATTCTCCGAGCTCGAGTTTTTCCACACGCTTCCGGGCGGGCCGAAAATGGAAGGTGCAGGGGGACCTTCATTCCTGATGGCGATCCGAATGGGCCATGCAATCGCCGGTGGCACTTCCAAAAAACGGCCATCCCGCTCCCGAGGCTTCCGGCCGCGAACTCCTTGGGGCCGACCGCTAAAAAAAGGCGTGAAATGTCGCCCTGGCCGCGCTACACAAGCCGCATGCGCTCTTTGCTCATCGGCATCGACAGCGGAACCCAATCCACCAAGGCACTGGTCGTGGATGCACGCAATGGTCGCGTCCTGGGCGCGGGTGCTCAGGCCTATGACCTGATTCCCAACCTCCCCCCCGGCGCCAAAGAACAACATCCCCACACGTGGCGCGACGCCACCATCAAGGCCGTGCGCGCCGCCCTGCGCCAGGCGAAGGCCCGCCCGGCCGAGGTCGTCGCCATCGGTGTCTCCGGACAACAACACGGGTTTGTCCCTCTCGACAAGGACGGCGAGGTCATCCGACCCGCCAAGCTCTGGTGTGACACCTCCACGGCGGCCGAATGCGAGGAAATCATGGCCGCCCTCGGCGGGTTCAAAGCAACCCTCCGCCTCCAGGGATTGGCCATCCTGCCGGGTTTCACCGCCTCGAAAATCCTCTGGCTCAAAAAGCACGAGCCCCACAATTACGCCCGCCTGGCCACCGTCCTGTTGCCGCATGATTACCTGAACTTCTGGCTGACCGGCGAACGGGTCATGGAATATGGCGACGCCAGCGGGACGGCCCTGCTGGACGTGCGGCGACGTCGCTGGTGCGAGGCCACCGTCAGGGCCATCGACCCGGACCTCATGCAAAAACTGCCCCCGCTCATCCCCAGCGATCAGCCGGCCGGGCGCCTCCGCCCCGAGGCGGCGCGACAACTGGGCCTGGAACCGGGCGTGCTCGTCAGCGCCGGCGGTGGCGACAACATGATGGGCGCCATCGGCACCGGCAACACCCGCCAGGGCATCGTCACCGCCAGCTTCGGCACCAGCGGCACCATCTACGCCTGCTCCGAAAAACCGGTGGTCGATCCCGCCGGCGAGATCGCCGCCTTCTGCGACTCCACCAACCGCTGGCTGCCCCTGCTCTGCACCATGAACGTCACCGTGGCCACTGAAATGATGCGCCAGGACTTCGGTTACACCCACGCACAGTTCGAGAAAAAGGCCGCCAGCGTGCCCCCGGGCGCACACGGCCTGCTGTTGTTGCCCTACCTGGAGGGCGAACGCACTCCCAACGTACCCGAAGGCACCGGCGTGCTCCTGGGCGTGACCCCCCGCACCTTCACCGCCAGCCACTTCTGCCGCGCCGCCATGGAAGGGGTCACCCTGGGCATGAACTACGGACTGCGCCGCCTCGCCCAGCTCGGGGTTCGGGCCGGTCAGATCCGCGCCACGGGAGGAGGCTCCAAATCCAAACTCTGGCGTCAGATCATGGCCGATGTGTTCAACGCCGAGGTCGTCACCCTGAAAGTCAGCGAAGGCGCCGCCTACGGGGCCGCGCTGCAAGCGCTGTGGTGCTGGCGCCTCCAGAAAGGCGAGAAGGTTGCCATCCACGAGATCACCGATGCCTTCGTGAAGCTCAACCCGGCCGAGACCACCCAGCCGCGTCCGGAAGCCGTGGCGGTGTATCAGGAACTCCAGGCCCTCCAGGACGAACTGTCGCAACGGCTCCGACCGCTGTTCCCACGCCACCGCCAGTTCGTCTTGCGCGGAACCTGAGGCGGCTGCATCGCCTCGCAGTTTCCCGAATCAACCGCCCGAGATGCGCGCCGGCACCGACGTGCGCCGCCCGCCGTCGCCTGCCCCGGTCCGGAACCGCCCCTGGAAAAACCGAGCCCGGAAAAAGGAGTGGTCGGGGCGGCGAGATTTGAACTCGCGACCTCTTGCACCCCAAGCAAGCGCGCTAGCCAGGCTACGCTACGCCCCGACCGTTCTCGAGTGGAGGCAAGGAACGCCGTCCGCAACCACACTACCACCGGTGGACCCGTCAACTCAACCCCGATTTCCGAGCCCTTTGGGTGAGCGGCGCATTTCCGTTTTCGAGCTGCGACTTTAGAGGTCCCCATGAAATGCCTCTTTCCGTCGGATCGCCGAAGACGTCTGAGGTTGCGCAGAGCTTTCGGACAAGTCCTCAGCTTGAAAAGCGCCAAACATCGGGTCTGCGGGGATGGTGAGCTCCGCCTGAGTCGATGTTGCAAGCGTTCCTGCCTCCGAGGCAGCGCCTGCCCTTTACATGCCAACGAGCCCCATCAAGAGCCGAAAACGTTGCGTGCCCTCGATGCACGGCGGGATGACTCCACCCGGGCGGTGATTGTGCCGGCACAAGAAGGCACCCAGGACAAGCAGAGGGCTTCGATACCGGGTCCATCGTTGCGCCTTTCGGCGCGTTGCGGGTCCGCCCCGACGGCGCGGCGATTCACCAGCCCAGTGCAACGCCGTGAGCAGGCAGGCCAAACGGATTCATCTCGCCCTGAAAGGGCGGAACTCGGGGTGGCTATGCCCGCCCCTTGTGAAGGGCCCACGGAGGTACGCCCTTTCAGGGCGTGATCAGGTTTAGCGGGCCGAATGCCCGGGGCGCTGCCCCGCGCTTACAAATGGAGGCGCCTTCGGCGCGTTGAGTGTTCCGCGCCACCTGTGGGCAGTGGCGGGCGCGATTCGTTTATGCACCCAAACTCAGAGATCCCCACCGAATGCCATGGTCCCTCGGCTTTCCCGTGCCCGACAGGCGCCCAATGCCCCCGCTTTCGCGGTGTCCGAAGGCGGAAATTGATTGAGCCTGAATCAGTTGGGACTCACCGGTCGCAAACCCCAACGTCACCACGGAGCCCCAGCGCAGCAAGGCCCTGCTGCGCCTCCCGGCTGCCGGCCATGGCACCCCAAAACCCGCGGGGCCATCCTCGCGACAGGCTCACGGACTCTGATGCAGGCCACCGCGTGCGCATCGGTGGGCACGGGCTCTCCCACTTTCCATCGCCCATGCTTCCTTGAGGTCCTCCACACCGTTGCCACCTCCGCGGCTTTCCCAATGCATGCCCAATAGCCACTCGTCGCCAGACCTGTGGACTTCTGGCGCACCACCACGTGGCGTGGCTCCGTTCGTGCCGGATGCATTGCCAACCGCGCCAAAGAGCGCCAAAATCTTCAGCGAGGGTTGCAGACTCCGGTGGCCGGTCAGGCCGGGGCCCTTTCCTGACCGGGTCCCTTGGACTTTTCTCAACCGGAAGATCCCTTTGGGGGCTTCATCTCCGGTGCCGGAGGCGCGGTCTGCTCGGCCGTGCGCGGTGGTGTTCTTCCCGGACGGTTCGTCTCCGGTGCGCAAAACGAGATCCCCCGGCCGCAGGCGGGGCCGCAGCAGCATTGACGAACGTGCCAAACAGGAAGAGAGTGGCGCCGATGTCGGACCGGACCGGCCAGCCCGGAGTTACCCGTCGGCTGCGGCACCTCCCGTCGGCTGTGGCCATGGGGTCGTGGTGTTTCGTCCGGGTGGGGGCGGCCGACCGCCGGACAGGAGAGCGACGGTCCGGGGTCCGCGCCGCGTTCACACTGATCGAACTGCTGGTGACGCTGCTCGTGATCGCAGTCCTGGCGGCTCTGTTGCTCCCCGCCCTGAGCCGCGCCCAAGATCGCGCCCGGCGCATTGCCTGTCTCAACAACCTCAAGCAGTTGGGCCTGGGCAGCGCGATGTACGCGAGCGATCACGAGGGACACCTCTCCGGGGCCACGTGGCGCGAACCCATGGCCGGCCAGGTGCGGGGCCTCCGGACGACGGACCGCCACGTGGCCGACGACGATTTCAACTGGCTGGTTCCCGCCTACGTCCCGGCCGCGTTTGGCCGATCCACTTTCGTGTGCCCCGCCACCCGCAATTTCATTCGCACCAACCTGGTGCCCCACCCGCAAAAACCCGGTCAGTGGCTGGTCCAGGATCTGGCAGACAACGGGGCCAACCCCCAAGCGCCATCGGGCAGCAGCTATGAGGTGTTCGGGAATTTCTCCGGCAACATCAAGAAAACGGAGCTTTCGGTGTTGACCTACGCCATCTCTCGTTACAGTCGCGTCCCGAGGGGCACCCGGCCCGGCCCGGCCCAGATTCTGCTCATGACCGATGCCGACGATACCAGTGGCGCCAACGACGCGAACAATTATCCGGATCCGGCCGACAACCACGGAGCCATCGGTGCCCAGGCGAACTTCTGCGACGGCCACGCCGAGTTCATCCCGCGCCGTCGCTGGCTGCACGTTTGGAATTTGGCCCATGACAGCAACCGTCTGGGCCCGTGAGCCGGGCCGTTCTCGGACCGCCGGCGCGCCGTAGCGGGTGGCGCGGATCTCCCGCCCGAGACGCCAGGGCGCATCGAGGAATCAGCCCGCCCTCGGTTCCACCAGGAAAGCCAAGGCTTCCGTGCCTCTTGCGAGACGATCGGGCGCCGCGTCGCCGCGCCGACCTGGCGTGGGGAAAGCTGCCGGAGAGGCTCTCGCCCCACAAAGGGTTGGTGCCGCCGCGCCGAGCCGCGGCGGCTCAAGGCACGCTCAGGCGATAGAAGAGCGGCGAGACCCCGGGCTCCACCGGGAGCACCTCCTGGAACGCGCCAGTCGCGTCGAACCGGTTGGTTCGTACCGGCCACCAGGCCGCTGCCGGGAGCGCCACGTTCGTGCTGGCCCAGACGCGATACGTGCCCCCTGCAGAGCCGCCACTGCCCGTCAACCGAAGTTCGCTTCCCAGCCAGGTCCAGCCGTCGATCCGCGGCTGTGCCGGAGCGGGCACCGTCACGCGCAAGGTGCCATCGCGCGCCAACCATGTAGTGTCCCATGCCAGATCCGGCCCGGGCGTGGTCGGTTCGATGGCCCCGAAGCTGCCGCTGTACTGTTTGGCTTCGAACAACGGCAGAACGTCGCCTGCCTGCAGGGCGGTTCCCGTGAGATTCAAGCGCAGGGTGCCTCCGAATTGCACCGCCTCGAGCCCGCGGATCTGGTCCGTCTCCAGGGTGCCGCTTCCGGATCGGAAGACATCCATCTCGACCGTTCCTTCCAGGACGAGCACGTTTGTGGCAGTGAGGGAGCCTCGCTTGGCGCCCGCGGGTGCCAGGGTTCCACCCGGCAACACCCGGATCGGGCCGGCGATCACCCCGGTCCCGGTGAGCATTCCTCCGGCCACCCACACTTGTCGGGTCCGTTCGAGTCGGCCTTCGACCTGCAATGTCCCGTTGCTCACGATGGTATCGCCCGTGTGCGAGCTGACGCCGCCCAGGCGCAGAGTGGCCCCGCCCAGCTTGATCAGGCTGCCGTCGCCGCGGATGGGGCTGTCCACGATCAGGAGGTCACCGCCGGCGTTGAACCAGCAGGGCCCGACCAGAGTGATGGGCCCCACCAATCGGTTGGTCCAACTGGCGTTGTTGACCGTGAGGTTGGTTCCGGAACCATGGAGGACAAACTGTTTGTCCCAGGCATTGGTGGTGCGATAGAACTGCAGCGTGGCGCCCGGGAACACGGTCAACGTGCGTTGAGGATTGCCCATGGAGGTCGTCGTTCCTTCGAACGCGAGGACCCCTTGCCGAACTTCGATATCTGCCAGGGCCGGATCCACTGTGACACTGACGATGTACACGCCGTTGGGCCCCACCTTGTAGAGGTTGAGGGGGCGGCCTTCGGTGCTCAATCGGGCCGTGGCCGGATCCCCGGAGCTGCCTCCGGGCGAGCGGATGTCCAGCCGGCCGGTGCCGCCCACGGCCGTGTCGCCTGCCAGTGTCACATCCCGCACGTGCGGGCTGACGTAATTGGGATTGCCGGTGTTGTTCACGAGCGCGCCCTGGCCATTGGCACCCCATCCGGAAAGTGTGACCGGCAGAGCTCCGAGATTCACCCCGTTGACGTCCAGAGTGCCCGCGTTGGTAACCAGCACTCCGGTTGAGGGCAGGCTGTTGGCCGAGAGCACCTGGAGGACCCCTTCGTGGACCTCCACTGCGGGAGTCGCGGTCAAGCCGCTGTTATCTCCGGCGAGGGTCAGCTGCCCGGCACCTTGTTTGAGGAAACGGCCGGCCCCGCTCAGGCTCGCTGCCAGGGTCCCGTCGGTGGGCTGGGCCCACACCAGTGTGCCGTCCAGGGCAACGGACGGTGGCAGCAGATTGGGGCCTGCGTTGCTGAAGACAAGCAACGCGCCCGCCGGAACGTTCAGGAGGGTGCCCCCGATCTGGTTTGCCTGGGTGCCGGCAAAGACCAGACTGCCCCGCAGCAGCGTCAAACTGTCGAATCGGTTACTGCCCGTGTTCTCGATTCGGACAAGGCCGTCGCCTTCCAACACCACACTGCCGCCATCCCACTGACCGGGCCCGACGAACCGATAAGATTTCGTGCTGTTGCGAAACGTGAGGGAGGCGGGCACCAGGGCTTCCTCGACCGTCACCGGCTGAGCGGCACTGCCGGAATCGTCGAATACCACGCCATCCAGGTTGTAGAACCGGTCGGGACCCGTGCCGTTGTTCCAGTTGGCGTCCCCTTGGACGTTCCAGCGGTTGGCCGCACCGTTGCCCACCCAGGTCAGCGTACGGGGCGGGGAACCGCCCACCAGCAATCGGACGGTGCCGGGTTGGCTCGTGTCGAACTGGAACGTGTATCGACTGCGTGCCATCGGCCCGGCCACGTCGAAGCGCGCATCCTCCAGAACCACCTGGGAGGCCCCCAAAAGGGTGTAGGGTTGGGACGTGTCGAAGGATCCCTCCAGAGGGGTCAGCCAGACCTGTTGGGGGCCCCGCACGCGGAGTTGATCGAACGTTTGCACGAAGTCATTTGCGCCGCCCGCGCTTGCGCCCAAGTCGAAGCGGAGCTGTCCCTGATCCAGAGTCAGGCCATGGGTAAGCATCAGTGTTCCAACATGCGCAGGCCCACCGGGCTCCAACGTGGAACCCGGATTCATGCGGACTTCGCCCACGAGCGTGCCGGCACCGGAGAGACGGCGGGCAACGACGAGTCCACCTTCCAACCCGCTCAGGTCCCAGGAGGCCGTGCCATGGATGCCCATGTCGAAGGTGTGGGCCCCGTGCCAGGCACTCCCGTTGACGGCCACCAGTTGGTTGCTGACCGATATCACGGCGGCATTGGTCAACCGACCTCCATCAAGATTCACGGAATCTGCGAACAGTTCCGAGCCCTCGGGCAGCGTCACGCTCCCGTTGGTGATGTTCACGAATACACGCCCGCCCCCGCTGAGAAAGCGGCCTGTGACCAACACCTGGCCCAGGGTGACATTCAGAGTGCCCTCGACCTGAGCCGCCCCGGTCCCGCCACTCACGTGCGCAAGCTCCAGCAACTCGTTCACGCGGATCACGGCCGGACCCACCACGTGCACGGTGCCACGGGCACCATTGGCATCGGGCCGGCTCTGATACCCGGCATACAGCCGGTTCACATCCAGAATTCCATACTCCATCATCCAGTAACCCGCCGGGGTTCCGGTCCCGCTGCCGGTGGTGCTCTTCCCGATGAACAGCGTGTCTACCAGGGCATCCACCAGACCGCCGACAAACTGGGCCGAACCGCGGGCCGGCACGGTGCCGCTGATGTTCTCCGAGTCGGCAATGTTCCATGAAGCGACACGACCCTGCCCGTCAGCTGCACGGAACACCGCCCGGGGTTGGGCAAACGCGTTGGTATGAAACAGAATCGAACTGTCGCCCCCCTGCTTGCCCCGGCCAATCATGATGGAGTCGGTGAAGATCCAGTTTTCTTCGCCCAGGTAGAGGTAACTGGAGTTGCCCCCGTTGTTGTTGCCGCCGCGGCCGCCGATCGCCAACGCCGGGGCTGCCCCGGTCAAAACCAACCGATTCGTTCGCCCCAGCCAGACGGTCCCCGAGGGCCGCGGCGCCACGGGGGATTCCGACCCCACCAACAGGCGTCCGGCAACCCACGTAACCTCCTCGAGGCCGGACAGGTCCAATCTCGCCCGCAGGTTCGGGCCGGCATTGGCGCTGGCTTGCCGCACGGCCACCACCGCGGCGGGATTCGAGATCACCAGCGAGGCTCCCGTGCCGGTGATCGCAGCTGCCACGCTCTGGCCGTTGCCGTTGTCCGATTCCGTGCCCACCAACAGCGCAGTGACCGAACCGGAGCCGCCCAGGACCAGCTGTGCCCGGTCCTGCAGTTCCAGCCGGTGGAAGCCATTGGTTTGACCGAACCACAACGAGCGCACCGTCGCGTTTCCCGGCAACACGACGGTCGTCGAACCTTCCTCCGTTGCTGCGCCCGGATCGAAAAACCGAACGTCGTCTGCCTGGCCGGGCAGTCCCTCTGGCAACCAGTTGGCCGGATGGCTCCAAAACAGGTTCCCGCC
>JAOADM010000057.1:0-4179 GCA_026417315.1 Limisphaera sp. | reverse complement strand
GGGGCAGCCATCCGAGGATGGCTCCCGCCATCACGACGGAGGTCATGGTGGAGGCGAGAAACCGACGCTGGCCCGACGCGTTCCGTTTCATAAGCACTCTCCAGTTGGGGAAGGGAATGGATTCGGATGCATGCTCCTCTTGGCAATGTCCTGTCCGATTCGGGCCGGCGCGTCGCCCAACGTTTCTTCCCGCCAGGGCCGCACGCGCCGAGCCGCTGTACCCGCCGATAACATTGCCGTACTCAGCCTGCCCCGATTCGTGTCGGCGCGTCCATCCAACATTCGTTCGACGCGGCTCCCGGATCCCAAGGGACCGAACCAACGAGGAGTCGGGCACCGGACACGCGAAACACCCACCCATAAGAACACTTGCAACGCCCGCAGGTCAACCGAAGCGGTGGACACAGCACGTCGCTACAAGGGAACCTTCTGCATGTCCCGTCATACGGGAGCAATGCTTTGCACGCACACGCCCGGCCCTGCTCCGCATGGCAGAACCGGTCCGACCGCCCCTCGCGGCGGCCGATACGTGCCCAGCGACACTAACCCGGCGGACATACCGACACGTCCGCAGGGACATCCCCCTCTTCCGCCAAGTGGATGTCGATCGCACCCGGCCGGCGGGACCCGGGAGCTGCCGGACGCTTCCCCTGCCGCCTGGTGACATCGTGGCTCTTCGGAAATTGGCAGCCCGAACCGCCGGTTCCCGAATCATCGACCCGACCTGCCCGCAGCACGCCTTTCCGGCGCAATGCCGCCCCGCCACCCGACATGGTCCCTCCTTCCCCTTGGGCGGGAAAAGTCAGCAACCGACGCCCCCCGACCCGGCCTGCTCCGCAACCCCGAAACAGTTGCGGCTCCTTGCCTGTGGACGTTTCCTGCTTTGACTCGAAACAGGGAACCTGCGATGCTGCCCTGCACGCGCGCCCGCAGCGCGGTGTCATAAGAAACTATGAGATCCTTTTTGGTCACGCTGTTGATGGTGTTTGCCCTGGGCCTGTGCGGTTTGGTGGCGTTTCAATGGACCCGTGAGGTTCGCTTGCGCCAGCGCCTCCAGGAATTGGTGGACGAGGTGCAAAACCAAAAAGAGGCACTCCAGAACCTGGACGGATTGGTCCGGCGTACGCAGGAGGAGGTGGATCGCTTGGAGGGGATCCGGAAGAACCTCACCCAGACCATCCAGACCAACATGGCCGAGCTCAGCCGACTGGACAAGGAACTGGACAAGGCGCTCCGGGAGAACGAACGACTACAGCAACAGGTCGAGGTCTACAAACAAGCCCTGGCCCAGGCCAACGAAAACATCGAACGCCAAAACCAGACCATCGCCCAGCAAAACGAGGAAATGAAGAAGCTGGCCGAGGAACGGAACGGCATCGTGGCCAAATACAATGAACTGGTGGAGCAGTTCAACGACCTGGTCCAGAAATGGAATGCCCAGCAAGAAGCCCTCGCCGCCTCCGCCACCAACGCACCGCCGGCCGGCCGCCGGTGAGCTTTCGCCATCTTCTCCGTGCCGACCAGGCCGGCCCTGAACCGAATTCCGCTGCCCCTTCCGCGTGAGTTGGCGCGCTCTCTGGAATCGGGTTCGATAACGCCTCTTTGTCTTCCCTGCCTTTCGTGGGACACGGGCCGACTCTGGCCGGGCTCACTGCGTAATGGCCCGTTGGGCCTGGCGATCTGCCGGGGGAGAACAAGCTCGCGATTCCTTTGCCGGGACTCCACCCGTTGTTCCAACCGGCTTCCGATTACCGGGTGTCCGCCGCGGTTTCACGCGCTTCTCGATGCCGGGCGATAACAGCAGGAAGCGGCCTTTCAAAAACGGCAAGAGGAGCCCTGCGATACCGGGAATGAAACCGCTGCGCGAAGGTCCCCGGGCAGCGCATGAGGATTCGCTGCTGTCCGGCCAACGTCCGGGTATGGACATCCGAGACGCGGCGTGCGGGCACCGGCGTTTGGAGGTTCCCTCCTCCGCCGTGGCGGCGATCCCCTTGCGTGTGGGCAGCGGTGGTCCCGGCGGTTGTCTTTCTCGAACCGCTGCAGATGCGACCCCGCAGACGAGCGCCATTCCCGCCGTCCCGTGGCGAAAGCCGGGGGCTGACCTTGCGGTGCAAGAAGCACCAGCCCGGACCCGCGTCGGGGCAAGGGCACACGCGGGATCAGGCCCTTGGGGCTGGAGACTGATTTCTCCGGCTCGCAGGTGCGCCTGCTGGAACGCTCAAGAGGGTTGCTCCTCGAAGCGCCGGTTGCCGTGCATTCACTGGCAACCGCCTGCTGAGGCGTCTTGGTTGTTCCACCCGCTGCCCGGCCGCCCGCCCGCGTCAAGGAGAGCGGCTATTCCTTGGTCTGTTGCGGGGTGATCGCGAAGGAGACTTTCTGGATGCCCTCCCGGCGGACCAAATCCAGCACGCGAATGACAGCGCCGTGGGTGGCGTCCTTGTCACCGCTGATGTAAACCGGCACGTTGGTATTCAGCCGGTATTTGTTCGAGAGGTAGACGTGGAGCTCGGCGAGCGTCACCCGCTGCTTTTCGATGTACACATCCCCCAGTTTGTCCACGGCAATGTTGATGATATCCGGCTTGAAATCGCGCGTGGCGGCCGTGGCGGTGGGCAGGTCCATCTTGATGGACTGCATCCGGATCATGGTCAGGCTGGCCATCATGAACGAGGCCAGGAGAAAGAACATGATGTCGATCAGCGGGATGATCTCGATCCGGGCCTTTTTGTGGGGCAATGGAGAGCCGATTCTCATGGCCGTCCCGGCGCTGCGCTGGCGGCAGACAAACTGCCAGTCCCAAGGTTCAAGCCGTCTTTTCCTCTTCCGCGGCCGCCTGATGGAATTCGAGGGTGTCGAATCCGCGTTTCTTGGCCGCGGCGACCATGACCTCCAGATTGGTGGCAGCGGACTCGAGTTCGAACTGCAGGCGGCTGACCTTGCTCGTGAAATAATTGAAAGGAATCAACGCAATGATGGCAATCGCCAGGCCGCACATCGTGGCGATCAACGCTTCGCCGATACCCCCGGTGACCTTCTCCACGGCCAATTCCACATCGCCAATGGACAGGAACGTGCGGAAGATGCCCGACACGGTGCCCAACAGGCCCAACAGGGGGGCCAGCGTCACCATCGTGTCCATCACGGTCAAAAACCGGCCCGCCCGTTGGAGCTCGGCACCCGCCGCCACTTGCAGGGCCCCTTGCAGCGAAGAATGATGATGGTTGAGGCCGTGCCAGATCATCCGGATCACCGGATCGGTCGAGTCTTTGGACAGCCGGGCTGCGCTCCGGAAGTCTCCCTGTTCGATCGCCGCAAAAATTTGCTCCAAACGCTCCGGATCCCGTCGGAAGCCCTCGCGGATCCACCAAATCGTGCGTTCGCCCACCACGGCCACGGCCACGATGGCAGTGACCAGAATGGGCCACATGATCCATCCGCCCTTTTCGAAATACTCGACCAGAATGTTTGCCAGCATCATAAACGTTTTGCGGTTTCGCCTACCGGAACCTGCTCATGCTTCACTTGCCCCGGGCCCCTTCGCACCGGGTTTGACCAGATTAATCCGGGCCAAGGGGCTTTGTCCATGCTCTACTTTGGCAGCTGGTACACGAACGGCACGTAGTAGGCCCGGGGTGGCCCCGGCGGCCAACGCCAGTTGTCCCGGACCCATTCCAACGCATGTCGGTCCAAGGTGCCGTAGCCCGAACTTTCATGGACGGTCACCGACGTGGGCCGGCCATCTTCTCCCACTTGCACGAGGAGCATGACCGTTCCCTGCTGCCGTTCCAGCAAAGCCTGTCGCGGGTAGGCCTTCGGCCATGGGAAACTGCCGGCCTCCCTGCCGGTCGGCACAAACCGCGTGGGTGCCGGCGGAGGCGGTCGGGTCACGCGCGGTGGGGGAGCCGCAAACCGGGCCGGGGCCAGGATGACCGGTCCCTGAACCGGCACGGCAAAGGCCACCGCAGAAGGATCCGCAGCCACGACGGTCGCCACCACGGGGGTGTCCAAACTGGGCTCCGGCAGGTCCTCGGGCGGTTCTTCCGGGGACTCCTCTTGCGTGCTGGGTGGCGGCTGGTCCGGTGGAGTGAACACGACCGGCACAATTTCGACCGGCTCGGGGATCGGACGCACGTACGGCTCGGGCATCTTCAGACCGACCAGCCCCACAAGCAGAAAGGC